>NZ_JBSFNN010000073.1:0-34593 GCF_053587115.1 Streptomyces sp. NPDC003697 | reverse complement strand
ACTAAATCGCCCCTATATGCCGAAGTCCCGCGAACGAGTGATCGCATTTCGGACAGCATGATGACCGCCGACCAGAAGCCGGGGCCCCACACGTGTGTGCGCGCGCCGCTACCAGCGGTACCAGCGACCGCGCCGGCCACCCGAGTCCGCCGAACGGAGGACAAAGCCGAGCAGCCAGGCAATGAGGACGATCACTGCGATCCACCACAGTGCCTTCACCGCGAATCCCGCACCGAAAAGGACCAGGGCGAGCAGAAGAACCAGAAGCAAGGGAACCATGTCTATCAACCTCCGCTGCTCCGGATGCCCGCTCGTCAGCCGGGCACGCATTCGATCTCCATGGTTTTTTCCCCGACTTCGCGGGAAAGCTGGGGAGTTCGCGCGAAGTCACCCGACCGGCCGAACCCTGAAATGACGGTGTTTGACGAGCGCGTCCACGGAAACTCGAACACCACCGGACGCCACGACGACCTGGGGATGTGAAACTGATGGCTGACAACCAGAAGGCGCAGGCCAAGACGGAGCAGGCCAAGGGCAAGCTCAAGGAGACCGCGGGCCGGGCCGTCGGCAACGAACGAATGGAAGCCGAGGGCCGCATGGAGCAGTCGCGCGGCGACGCCCGCGAGGCCAAGGAGAAGACCAAGGACGTCTTCCGGCACTGAGTCTGACGTCCGCGAAAGCAGGTGTGGGGCGCCCCCGGCCCATGGGGGCGCCCCACACCTGCTTTCGCGCGCAGGCCGGCCCGCCGCGGTCACCGGGTGCGTCACTGCGGCCCGTCACCGTTCACCCCGCACGCTTCACCCCAAGCGGTACATCGCATACGTTCCACCCCGAGCAGTTCACCGCATTCGGCCCACCGCGAGCCGCTCACCGGCATATTCGGACTCGTCGCACCGACAAGGGCCGCGGTGATGACCTCCAGGAAGCGTGCCCACAACGCGGGAAACGCCCGGACGAGCGACCTCCGGGGCCTTTCGGGTGCACGGCGGAGCACACCCCGTCGACGCGAATTCCATGATCGGACCCAATTCCGCCAAGCCGAAAGCGAAACGTTTCGCCCGGTCGGGTGACCGAACCGGCTCACCCTCCTCCGAGCGGCCTACACCCCTCTCCATGAGGACGGACCGCTCCGTGCGGCGGCCAAAGGGTGCCGCCCGCGGACGGTTTCGGACGTCAGGACCTGGCGCCGAAGTCCTGCGTCCACCACGGCCCGCCGGACCCCTTGTGGACGCCGACGCCGATGTTCTTGAAGGCGCAGTTGAGGATGTTGGCGCGGTGGCCAGGGCTGTGCATCCAGGAGTCCATCACCGACTCCGGGGTCTGCTGGCCCAGGGCGATGTTCTCCCCGTACGTCGACCACCGGTAGCCCGCGGCGGTGATGCGCCCGCCGGGGTCGGCGCCGTCCGGGTTGGTGTGGTCGAAGAAGTCGCGCGCGGCCATGTCGTCGGAGTGGCCCTGTGCCGCGGCGTCGAGCTGTGAGTCCTGCGTGAGCGGGCCGCAACCGGCGGCCGCGCGCTCCTGGTTCACCAGGGCGACGACCCGCGCCACCGTGCCCGCGGGGGCCGGCCGCGCGGACGGTGCGGCGGGCGCGGGCCGCTTCGGCGGAGCCGGCTCCCGCGACGGCGACGCGCTCCTGCTCGGCCGGGGACTCCTGGACGGGCTCGCGCTCCTCGACGCGGACGCGGAGGGCGAGGCGGAGGCGGACGCGGAGGGCCAGGCCGGCGAGCTGCCGGGGAGCGTGCCGGAGGCGGAGAGGTCCACGACGGGTTCGCCGGCGGACCGCGCCCTCGTGTCCGTACCGCTTCCGCCGCCGGGACCGGTCCCGAAGTACCACAGACCACCGCCTGCCACACAGGTCGCCACGACCGCCGCGGCGGCCGCCCGCCTGCGGACGCGCCGGCGCCGGCGGACGGCTCCCCGGGAGGCGGCTCGCCCGTCCGCGGCGCGGCGCCCGGTCGCCCGGCCGCTGCCGCCGCGATGCCCCGTTCCCTCGGAGGCGAGCGGTGCGGCCGACCCGGCCAGGGCCGTCCCGCCGACGGCGGAGCGCACGCCCGCGACCAGCGCGGGCGCCACCGGGACCAGCGCCAGACCGGCCAGCAGCCCCTCGGCGGGCATCAGCCCGCCCCACAGTCCCGAGCAGCGCGCGCACTCACGGGCGTGCCGGGCTATTCGCTTGCGCCACAGCGCCGAGGGCCGGCCGTCCCAGGACGCCAGCACCCCGCGCAGCTCCTCGCACGGCGGCCGCCCGTCCAGGGCCCGTACGACCACACGGGACGCGTCGAGCTGTGCCTTCATCCGCTGCACGCGGACCGCCGTGTGCCGGGCGGACAGTCCCAGCGCCTGGGCGACCTCGGCCCGGGTCAGCTCCCCGGCGCACTCCAGCCACCACAGGGACAGCAGCGCCCGGTCGTCCGGCTCGAGCCAGCGCGTCGCCCGCGCCGTCTCCTGGCGCTGGCCGGACAGCTGCAGCCGCAGCATGGTCAGGTCCACGAAGTCGGCGCCCGGGTCGGCGACGCTCCCGGCCTCCTCCACGGCGCCCGGAGCGGCCTGCCGGTCCTGCCAGTGGGCGCGCACGCGGTTCATGGCGATGGTCACCAGCCAGGAGCGGAAGCTGCCGGGATCACGCAGGCCGCCCAGGCCGTCCAGGGCCCGCAGCATGGTGTCCTGGACGACGTCGTCCACGTCCACCGAACCGTTCAGGGCCCGGCCCACGATGTTGTAGACCAGGGCGAGGTGCGCGCTGACCAGGGTGTCCTGAGCCCTCGGATCGCCCTGGCGGGCCGCGGCCACCACTGCCGCGAGGTCCTCCGTGTGCTGTGTCCCCATGAACGACTTCCCTGTCCTCGACGCCGGTCGATGATGTCCGATGTCTGGGAGACCGGTCGGGGCGGGGCGAATAACAGTTCTTCGAAGACGTGTTCCTCTCCCCCTGCCACGCGGACCGGGCGGCCGGTCCCCCGGGGCGGGCAGCGGGGACCTGGCCGGGCTTCAGGCCGGCACGAGCGGGGGCGTCGTCACCCGGAGTTGTATCCCCACCGGGCCTGGCCGTCCCGGCCCATGAAGCACTTCGCCGGCCGCCCGTCGCCGGTCGTCGCGGTGGCACCCACGGGAGAGCAGTACTGCCCGAACTGGACACCCGCCCGGCCGCCGGAACTGCCGGTGCCGCCGCCCGAACTGCCGGAGGAGCCACCGCTGCCGGACCCCGCACTGCCGGACGAGCCCCCGCTCGTGCCGCCTCCCCCGGTGCCGCCGCCCGAGGTGCCGTAGGAGGGCTGAGGACGCGGCTCGGGCTTCGGCTTCGGCTTGGGCTTGGGCTTGGGCTTCGGCGTCGGGCTCGGGCTCGGGCTGGGTTCGCTGCAGGAGACGCCGGGACCGATCAGCCACAGGCCCGGCTGCGTCAGGGTCGAGGCCACGCTGCCCGGTTCCGGGCGCTGCCGGCACACCTGCCAGTCGGACAGGTCCTGTGGGTCATCACCGTCCAGGCGCTCCCCGGTGTGGGCGTGGAAGGCGCCGACGTCGTCGACACCCAGGTCACCGAGGGCGCGTGAGGCCACGTCGAACCGCTCACCGACCAGGTCGGGCATCAGGATCCGGCGGGAGCCGTACAGCCATCCCGGGCACGCCTCCCGTTCCGGGACCGCGTAGATCGTCAGTGTCGTGAGCGAGGGCCAGGCCGTCACGTCGGCGGACGGACTCTGGAAACAGACCCGCCAGCCGGGCGCGGTCGGCTTCACCCGCCGGCCGGCGGAGGAGGCGTCGGCGGCCGACACCGTCCGCCACCGATCGAGGCGCGCCCTCGCCGCCGCCGATGCCAGCGACGTCCCGTCGAAGTCGGGCACGACCACGGTGCGGTACGCCCGATCCTGCGCCACGGCCTTCTCCCCGCCCGAGCCCGGGTTCAGTCCGGCGAAGACGACCACGGCCGCGGCGGCGGCCGCGAGCACGGGGTGCCGGCGCACCCACGTGGACAGCCGCCTCCCGCGGCCGGGGCGCAACGGCGAGTCCGGAGGCACAAGGCGCCCGACCGTGCCGAGGAGCTCTCCCCTGGGATCGAGTTTCGAGCCGTGCAGCTTGTGCGGCTTGCCGTCGACCAGGACGTCGACGGAGCCGAGCATGCCGTACGCGCGACGGAGGATCAGCAGCGGCGCGGGGACGCGGACCGCCTTGGGCGCCAGCAGGTTCCGGACGAGGACGAGGCCGCGTGCGGTGAGTGCGGCATAGCCCCAGCCGTCGTGGTAGAGGGCCCTGACCACCTCTCCGGACGCCAGTTCGTCGAGCAGCACCTTCGCACAGTCGTCGGGAAGGGTGATGCTCTCGCCGGCGGCGGCCTTGGCGGTGCGGTGATCGTTCTTCAGCAGGCGCTGCACGGCACTTTCGGACATGCGGGGATGTTAGCGGCCGCCAGTCCGGCACCGAACATCCGTGCAACACCTCGCGTGGTTTCGGATGGTTTACCGTCTCTCACCAGCCTCTTTACCGACGGCGACCGAGTCCCGGCCGCCGTCGGCTCACACCCCGCCCCGGCACCTCGGCGATCGTTTCCAGCCACCCGCCCGTCGGCCCCGCAGGACCGCACGTGAAGGCCGGCCCGCCGGAGTCGTCACCACCGTCCACGGCCGGCCGATTGCTCACCCGGCGGGAACCTGAGCCGCGGTCAGCTCGCACCACACCACCTTGCCCCGGTTTCCGTCCCTGGACAGCGGCTGCCAGCCCCACAGGTCGGCGCACACCCGCACCAGCGCCAGGCCGCGCCCCTCTTCCCGCTCCACCACCCGCTCCAGCGGCACAGGCGGCTCAGGCGGCCCCGGGTCCGCGTCCCACGCCCCGATCCGCGGCACCCCGGCCCGCCAGTGCACGCGCAGGGCCGCCGGTCCCTTGGTGTGGCGTACGGCGTTGGACACCAGCTCCGCCGCCAGCAGTTCGGCGACATCGACCAGCCCGATGAGACCGTGCATCGTCAGGATCAGACGGAGGGTGCGGCGGCTGACGGTGACCGCGCGCAGGTCGTTCGGGATGTACAGGCAGTACTCCCAGGATGCGTCTTCGGGCACGGGCATGCGTGACTCCTGGCGGAGAGAGGGGAGTTGGGGAGGGCGCCGGGGACGGGCGGTGGCATTGCCGCACCCGTCATGGCAGGACGGGGCGGTGCGCTTCCGGGGACACCCGGCGTGCCGCAGCGTGTGCGGTGCGTCACCGACGGTAGACCTAACTTTTTAAGTCTTGCAAGTCGATCGCGTAGTCTGACCCCCGAACGAGTCAGCGCAACAGCCGCGTTGAGAGGAGACGCGATGGCGTTGAGACGTGCGCCGACGGCCCGTCAGTACCGGTTGGCGACCGAGCTCCGCAGGCTCCGCGACGCGTCCGGTCTCACGGCCCGCGAATCGGCGGCCCTCCTCGGGGTGAGCTCTGCGCAGATCAGCCAGATCGAGACGGGTCTCACGGGGGTGAGCGAGAAGCGGCTGCGGCGCCTCGCGGCCCACTATTCCTGTACGGACGACGTGTTCATCGACGCCTTGATCGCCATGGCCACCGATCGCACACGCGGCTGGTGGGAGGACTACCGAGGCCTGCTTCCCACGCCGTATCTGGACCTGGCCGAGCTGGAACACCACGCCACATACCGAAACGATGTCGAGTTCCTGTACATCCCCGGCCTTCTCCAGACAGAGGACTACGCCCGCGCCGCCTTCTCCTACCAGGTCCCCGCGCTTCCCGACGAGGACGTGGAGTTGCGTGTCCGCCACCGGATGAACCGGAAGGCCGTCATCGAGCGTCCGAGCCCCGTCCCCTACGAAGCGGTGATTCATGAAGCGGCGTTGCGGATCAGGGTCGGTGACCGCGCCGCCGCACGGGCCCAACTCGACCAGGTGCTTGAGCTGTCCCAGGCGGACCACATCACCGTGCGAGTCGTCCCCTTCGACCTGGACGGTTTCGCGGGGGCCTGGAGCAGCATGATGCTCGCCGGCGGCGCCGTGCCCAGACTGGACACAGCTGTACGCGACGCACCCCACGGGACGGCCTTCATCGACTCCGACGCGCAACTGGGGGTGTTTCGAACGCTCTTCCGTAAAGTAAGGGAGGTATCACTCGGCCCCGAACGGTCGCGTGACTTCATCCACAGGCTGGCCAAGGAACTGTGAGGCTCATGGTGACCACGAGGGGCAACTGGCTGAAGTCCTCCTACTCGGGTGGCGGCGAGGGCAACAACTGCCTCGAGATCGCCAACCGCCGCACCCACGTCGCCGTCCGCGACTCGAAGGCCCCGGCCCGGGCGGTCCTCCGCTTCCCGGCCGGGGCCTTCACCGCCTTCGTGTCCGCTCTGAAGGGCGGCGGGAACTACTCCACCGTCACCGACTTGGCGAGGTTGCGCGGCTGATCCACCTCGTTGCCGCGCGCCGTCGCCAGCTCGCACGCGAAGACCTGGAGCGGCACCGTCGCGACCAGCGGCTGGAGCAGCGTCGGGGTGGCGGGGATGCGGATGAGGTGGTCGGCGTACGGCACGACCGCCTCGTCGCCCTCCTCCGCGATCACGATCGTGCGGGCGCCCCGGGCCCGGATCTCCTGGATGTTGGACACGATCTTGTCGTGCAGCAGGGACCGGCCACGCGGCGAGGGCACCACCACGACCACCGGCAGGTCCTGCTCGATCAGGGCGATCGGCCCGTGCTTCAGCTCGCCCGCCGCGAAGCCCTCGGCGTGCATGTAGGCCAACTCCTTGAGCTTGAGGGCTCCTTCCAGGGCGACCGGGTAGCCGACGTGACGGCCCAGGAACAGCACGGTGTTCTTGCCGGACAGGGAGCGGGCCAGCTCCCGCACCGGCTCCATGGTCTCCAGGACCTGCTCCACCTCACCGGAGATCTGCGACAGGTCCCGGATCACGTCCTGGACCTCGTCGCCCCACTTCGTGCCGCGGACCTGGCCGAGGTACAGCGCGACCAGGTAGCAGGCCACCAGCTGGGTCAGGAACGCCTTGGTGGAGGCGACGGCGACCTCGGGGCCGGCGTGGGTGTAGAGGACGGCGTCCGACTCGCGCGGGATGGTCGAGCCGTTGGTGTTGCAGATGGCGAGCACCTTGGCGCCCTGCTCGCGGGCGTGCCGCAGCGCCATCAGCGTGTCCATGGTCTCGCCGGACTGGGAGATGGCGATGACCAGGGTCTGCTGGTCGAGGATGGGATCGCGGTAGCGGAACTCGCTGGCCAGCTCGACCTCGCAGGGGATGCGGGTCCAGTGCTCGATGGCGTACTTGGCGATCATCCCGGCGTGAAAGGCCGTACCGCAGGCGATGATGACGACCTTGTCCATCTCGCGCAGCTCGGAGGCGGAGATGCGGACCTCGTCGAGCGTGAGGTTGCCGGCCGCGTCGATCCGGCCGAGCAGGGTGTCGGCGACGGCCTTGGGCTGCTCGGCGATCTCCTTGAGCATGAAGTAGTCGTAGCCGCCCTTCTCAGCGGCCGCCGCGTCCCAGTCGACGTTGTACGACCGCACCTCGGCGGGTCGGCCGTCGAAGCCGGTGACCGTGACGCCGTCGCGGCGCAGCTCCACCACCTGGTCCTGACCCAGCTCGATCGCGGAGCGGGTGTGGGCGATGAAGGCGGCGACGTCGGAGGCGAGGAAGGCCTCCCCCTCCCCGATCCCCACGACCAGCGGCGAGTTGCGGCGGGCGCCCACGACCACGTCCGGGTCGTCGGCGTGCACGGCGACCAGCGTGAACGCGCCCTCCAGGCGGCGGCAGACCAGCCGCATCGCCTCGGCGAGGTCGGTGCAGGAGGAGAACTCCTCGGCGAGCAGATGGGCGACGACCTCGGTGTCGGTCTCGGAGGACAGCTCGTGGCCGCGCTCCGCCAGCTCCGCCCGGAGCGCCGCGAAGTTCTCGATGATGCCGTTGTGGACGACGGCGACACGGCCGGCGTTGTCCAGGTGCGGGTGCGCGTTGGCGTCCGTGGGGCCGCCGTGGGTGGCCCAGCGGGTGTGCCCGATGCCCGTCGTACCGGTCGGCAGCGGCCGGTCGACGAGCTCCTTCTCCAGGTTGACGAGCTTGCCGGCACGCTTCGCGGCGGCGAGACCGCCGTCCGCGAGCACGGCGACGCCCGCCGAGTCGTAGCCCCGGTACTCCAGGCGCTTCAGCCCGGCCATCACGACATCGAGCGCCGACTGCGCCCCCACGTATCCCACGATTCCGCACATGCGCCGCAGCCTACGACCCGGCGGGCGTCCGGAACGGCCACAGCGTGCCCGAAATCGGAAATTCCCACTGGGGCACGACAGCTCCGGCGGGACACCGGATCACTCAGGCTCGGCGTACCGGCGCCAGGCGGCCGCCGGCGTACCGGGCGAATCCGGCGTACCCGGCGTGCCCGGCGTGCCCGGCGTGCCCGTCCGGGGCCGCGGACGTCACGTGACGGACCCCACCCCCCGCCCCGTTCGAACTCCGTTAACAATGGACTGTGATCTCTCCGGTCCCCTCGATACCCCGGAGCGCCCACCGGTCCCGGCCGGAGGCGACTCCCTACGTCGATCTCACCCGCGCCGAGTGGAGCGCGCTGCGTGACAAGACGCCGCTGCCCCTGACCGCCGAGGAGGTCGAGCGGCTGCGCGGTCTCGGTGACGTCATCGACCTCGACGAGGTACGGGACATCTACCTGCCGCTGTCCCGGCTGCTGAACCTCTACGTCGGCGCCACGGACGGCCTGCGCAACGCCCTGAACACCTTCCTCGGCGAGCAGGGCTCCCAGTCCGGCACGCCGTTCGTCATCGGGGTCGCAGGCTCCGTCGCCGTCGGCAAGTCCACCGTCGCCCGGCTGCTGCAGGCCCTGCTGTCCCGCTGGCCCGAGCATCCGCGCGTGGAGCTGGTGACGACCGACGGCTTCCTGTTGCCCACCCGGGAACTGGAGGGCCGCGGCCTGATGTCGCGGAAGGGATTCCCCGAGTCGTACGACCGCCGGGCCCTGACCCGCTTCGTCGCCGACATCAAGGCCGGCAAGGCCGAGGTCACGGCCCCCGTCTACTCCCACCTCATCTACGACATCGTCCCCGGCGAGAAGCTCACCGTGCGCCGCCCCGACATCCTCATCGTCGAGGGCCTGAACGTGCTCCAGCCCGCCCTGCCCGGCACGGACGGCCGCACCCGCGTGGGCCTCGCCGACTACTTCGACTTCAGCGTGTACGTCGACGCCCGCGTCGAGGACATCGAGCACTGGTACCTCGACCGGTTCCGCAAGCTGCGTGCGACCGCCTTCCAGGACCCGTCCTCGTACTTCCGCAGGTACACCCAGGTGTCCGAGGACGAGGCACTCGACTACGCCCGCACCATGTGGCGCACGATCAACAAGCCCAACCTGGTCGAGAACATCGCTCCCACCCGCGGCCGCGCCACGCTCGTCCTGCGCAAGGGCATCGACCACAAGGTCCAGCGGCTGAGCCTGCGCAAGCTGTAGGGCGCCCGCCCCGCCCACCGGCGGATGGACTTGGATGGACCCCATGCTGCATCTGCGCCTGATCACCCCCGCCGACCGGACCGACGACGTGGTCCGCCTGATCGAGGAGACGGTCGGCACCACGCACCTCGTCGTGCTGCCGGGCGCCGCGCGCAGTCCGGCCGGGGACGTGGTGCTGTGCGACGTGGCCCGCGAGGCCGCCGACGAACTCCTCGGCCGACTGCAGGACCTGGGCATCGACCAAACCGGCTCCATCGCGGTCGAGAACATCGACCTCATACTGTCCGAACGGGCCGGGAAGGCCGAGGAGGAGGCTCCCGGCGAGCCGGCGGACGCGGTGCTGTGGGAGCACCTGGCCGAGGCGACGCACGAGGAGTCCACGCTCTCCGTCACCTACCTGGCGTTCATCACCCTGGCGACCATGATCGCGGCCTGCGGTGTGGTGCTCGACAACGCGATCCTGATCGTCGGCGCGATGGCGGTCGGACCGGAGTTCGGGCCGCTGGCCGGGATCGGCACGGCCCTGGTGCAGCGCGCCCCGCGGCTGGCGCTGCGCTCGCTGACCGCGCTGGTCGTGGGGTTCGCGGTGGCGATGGCCGTCACCGTCGGGTTCAGCCTCTTCATGGACGCGGTCGGCCTGTTCACCGAGGCCCAGCTGCAGGGCGACCGGCCCAACACCGGCTTCGTGTACGCCCCCGACTGGTTCTCCTTCGTCGTGGCGCTGCTCGCCGGAGCCGCCGGCACGCTGTCCCTGACCTCGGCCAAGTCCGGCGCCCTGGTCGGCGTGGCCATCTCCGTGACGACCATCCCGGCCGCCGCCAACGCGGCCGTCGCGCTGAGCTACGGGGACTCCGTCCAGACCTGGCGGTCGAGCGAGCAGCTGCTGCTGAACCTGCTCGGCATCGTCGTCGCCGGGACCCTGACCCTGCTGGCCCAGAAGTGGTTCTGGCGGGGGCAGCGCCGGCGACTCACCCGGACGTGACGGACGCGGCCCCGAGCGGGGCCGCGCACCCGGCGCCGGGGTGTCCGGGGGCTGTCGGCGGAGCAGGCCGGAGGGAACCGACGGCACCTCGCAACGATCCGACAACGCGGCGAGGTGCCGTAGCTGACGCCGTGCGTCCGCCGGGGATTGCCGGACAGCCCCTAGCCCAGCGCCGACTTCACCGCGTCGGCCAGCCGGCTCGCCACGGTGCGCGCCTGGTCGATGTCCGCCGCCTCGACCATCACCCGCACCAGCGGCTCCGTGCCGGACGGACGCAGCAGCACCCGGCCGGTGGAGCCGAGCTCTCGCTCCGCCTCCGCGACGGCGGCGGCCAGGTCCGCGGAGGTCTGCACGCGCGACTTGTCGACGTCGGGGACGTTGATCAGCACCTGCGGCAGCCGCTCCATCACCGACGCCAGGTCCCGCAGCGTACGGCCGCTCTCGGCGACCCGGGCGGCCAGCAGCAGGCCGGTCAGGGTGCCGTCGCCGGTGGTGGCGTGGTCGAGGATGATGACGTGGCCGGACTGCTCGCCGCCGAGGGCGAAGTCGTGCTCCTTCATCTCCTCCAGGACGTAGCGGTCGCCGACCGCGGTCTGCACCAGACGGATGCCCTCGCGCTCCATGGCCAGCTTGAAGCCCAGGTTCGACATCACCGTCGCGACGACGGTGTCGGAGCGCAGCGCCGACCGCTCCCGCATCGCCAGGGCCAGCACGGACAGGATCTGGTCGCCGTCGACCTCCTCGCCGGTGTGGTCCACGGCCAGGCAGCGGTCGGCGTCGCCGTCGTGCGCGATGCCGAGGTCGGCGCCGTGCTCGAGCACGGCCGCCTTCAGCTGGTCCAGGTGCGTCGAGCCGCACCCGTCGTTGATGTTGAGCCCGTCCGGTTCGGCACCGATGGTGACGACCTCGGCCCCGGCTCGCGCGAACGCCGCGGGCGAGACGCCGGCGGCCGCGCCGTGCGCCTCGTCGAGGACGATCCTGAGGCCCTCCAGCCGGTTCGGCAGGACGTCGAGGAGGTGGCCCACGTACCGGTCGGAGCCCTCGCCGTAGTCCCGCACCCGGCCGACGCCCGCGCCGGTCGGACGGTCCCACGGGGCGCCCGTGCGGTGCTCCTCGTAGACGGTCTCGATCCGGTCCTCCAGATCGTCGGCCAGCTTGTGGCCGCCGCGGGCGAAGAACTTGACTCCGTTGTCGGGCATGGCGTTGTGGCTGGCGGAGAGCATCACGCCGAGATCGGCGCCGAGAGCGCCGGTGAGGTACGCCACCGCGGGCGTGGGGAGGACGCCGACGCGCAGCACGTCCACGCCCGCGCTCGCCAGACCGGCGACCACGGCCGCCTCCAGGAACTCCCCGGACGCACGCGGGTCCCGGCCGACCACCGCCGTCGGCCGATGGCCCTCGAAGGTGCCCGCCTCGGCCAGTACGTGCGCCGCGGCGACGGAGAGGCCGAGAGCCATCTCGGCCGTCAGGTCCGCGTTGGCGACACCGCGCACGCCGTCCGTGCCGAAGAGTCGTCCCACTTGTCCTCCTGAGGAAGCGTCAGTTCGAAGAGACGTGCCGATGCGTTCAGCGCGTGTTCACTTCACTGGGTTGGATCTGCCGGATGCGCCTGCGGCTTCCGCGTCCCGGGTAGGCGGCGCCGGACCATCCGATCACACAAGCCTTTGAGCACCTTGTGCCGTTATACGCCTAAGCCCCGCGATATACGAACGCCCCGTCGGCACGGTGGCGTGCCGCCGGGGCGTTCGGAGTAGGCCCTGTCCGCGGGCAGCGCGAGATCAGCGCTTGCTGTACTGCGGGGCCTTGCGAGCCTTCTTCAGACCGGCCTTCTTGCGCTCGACCGCGCGGTCGTCGCGGCGCAGGAAGCCGGCCTTCTTCAGCGGGCCGCGGTTGTTGTCGACGTCGGCCTCGTTCAGCGCGCGGGCGACACCGAGACGGAGCGCACCGGCCTGACCGGAGACACCGCCACCGGCGATGCGGGCGATGACGTCGTAACGGCCCTCGAGCTCCAGCACCTTGAAGGGCTCGTTGACTTCCTGCTGGTGCACCTTGTTCGGGAAGTAGTCCTCAAGGGTGCGACCGTTGATCTTCCACTTGCCGGAGCCCGGGACGATCCGGACGCGGGCGATGGCGTTCTTGCGGCGGCCCAGGCCGGCGGCCGGCTGCGGCTCGCCGAAACGGGAGGCCAGGGACTCCGAGGTGTACTCGCCCTCGACGGGGACCTCGGACTCGGTGGTGTAGCTGTCGATGTCAAGCTCTTCGAGCGGCTGCTCGGCAGTGGTCTCGGCCACGATTCTCCTCAGATTCTCTTCAGTCTTAGGGGGTGGCCGGACTTACTGCGCGACCTGGGTGATCTCGAACGGCACCGGCTGCTGGGCGCCGTGCGGGTGCTGGTCACCCTTGTAGACCTTCAGCTTCGAGAGCATCTGACGGCCCAGGGAGTTCTTCGGGAGCATGCCCTTGACGGCCTTCTCGATGGCCTTCTCGGGATTGTTGGCCAGCAGGTCGTCGTAGCGGACGGACCGCAGACCACCCGGGTAGCCGGAGTGGCGGTACGCCAGCTTCTGGGTCCGCTTGTTGCCGGAGAGGTGCACCTTTTCGGCGTTGATGATGATGACGAAGTCACCAGCGTCGACGTGGGGCGCGTAGATCGGCTTGTGCTTGCCCCGCAGAAGGGTGGCAGCGGTGGACGCCAGGCGACCCAGGACGACGTCCTGAGCGTCGATGACGTGCCACTGGCGCGTGATGTCGCCGGGCTTGGGGCTGTACGTACGCACGGTTCGTAGCCTTCGCTTCTTCAGTGAATGGTCCTGACAAGGTCACCGAAGACGATCACGACAGCCTAGACCGCACGGCGGCGACGCATACCGCGTACGTGGGGTCGCTGGTCATCGGCCCGGTGGCCGGTGTAAGGGCCCGTCCCGTGAGAATGAGCAAGCCAATACACAACGAACATGCAGGATACCCGCGGCGCCTCATCCGGGTCAAAACGGTGGCGCAGGCGCTGGTCGAGCGTGTTCCGCACCCAGTGTACGGGTCCTGCCCCGGGCGCCGCCGCACCTGCGGCCGCCGGTCCGCCCACGGACCCGTCCGCGCGGTACGAAGCGGTGGCCGTCGGCGCCCGCCGGCACCGGTGGCCACCGCTTTGTACCGTCCTGCCCCCGGGAGGCCCCTCGGGCGCGCCGCCACCCCCCGACGCCCGTCTAAGATGCGCCCCATGAGTTATGGGCAGGGGGGCGGCTCGCAGTCCCAGTGGGATCCCTGGAAACCGAATTCCCAGCAGCCGTGGGACGGCGGCGCCGACCGGACTCCGGACTGGGCCGCGCTCGCCGAGGCCTCGGAGACACGCAACAAGCGGCGCAGGCTGCTGTTCATCGGCGGGGGCGCGCTGGCCACCGTCGCGATCGGGGCGGCCGTCGCCATGGCCGTGGTGTCGGCGAACGGCGACAACCGCGCCGCGGACCCCTCGCGGCTGCCCGCCACGGCGGCCCTGCCGAGCGACTCGTCCGCGGCCCCGTCCTTCGACCCCACCAGCGCCCCGCCGCCGCTGGACCCGAAGGACTTCATCTCCAGCGCCGCCAAGGACACCGCGCCGCTCGGCCCGGAGACGCTGTTCCCGGGCACACAGCTGACCATGGGCTCGACCGTGTACAAGAAGGGCCCGACGGACGACACCAAGAGCTGCGCCACGGCCGCCCAGGGCACGCTCCCCCAGGCCCTCGCCGCAGGCGGCTGCACCCGCCTGATACGGGTCACCTACGTCAAGGACGGCATCGCGGTCACCGTGGGTGTCGCCGTCTTCGACTCCGAGGCACAGGCGGTCAAGGCCAAGAGCCAGGCGGACAAGAAGAGCATCGTCAGGCCGCTGGCCGGCAAGGGCGTCAAGAGCTTCTGCACCGGCGCCGTCTGCCGCTCCACGACGAACGCCTACGGCCGTTACGCGTACTTCACCCTCACCGGCTTCACCAGCGGCAAGGACGTCACGACCAAGGACACCGCCGCGTTCCGCACCGGTGACGACCTCGCCGAGTTCACCTTCCAGCAGATCCGCCGGCGCGGTGAGGCCCAGGCGTCGGCCGCGGCCGCCGGGTAGCCACCTCGGGGCGCCTCGCCGCAGCCGCCCGGTAGCCACGCCGGGGCGCCTCACCGGGTCCGCCCGGTGGGCGCCTCACCGGGTCCGCCTGCCGGCACCGCTGCCGGCTCACGCCCGCCGTGCGCGGCTCACTCCGGGGAAGCCACCACCCCTGTCACCAGGGGCTCCCGAGCCGTCTCCCTCCCGCCCCGGTGCCGGCCTGCCCAGGGACCGGAACCGCCAGCCCGCCCCGCTCCAGCGGTCCGCGTCGAGCACCCCCCGGCCGTCCACGATCCGCGGACACGTCACCAGCGACGCCGCCCACTCGGGATCGATGTCCCGGAACTCGGGCCACTCGGTCAGGTGCAGCACCAGATCCGCCCCACGCAGCGCATCCCCGGCCGACACGGCGTAGCCGAGCAGCGGGAACGCCTTGCGGGCGTTGTCCAGGGCCTCGGGGTCGTAGACCGTGACGTCGGCCCCGTCCAGGCCGAGGCGGGCGGCCACGTTCAGCGCGGGGGAGTCGCGGACGTCGTCCGAGTCCGGCTTGAAGGCCGCCCCCAGCACCGCCACCCGGGCGCCCAGGACCCGGCCCCGGCACAGCTCCCGGGCCAGTTCGACCACCCGGTCCCGGCGCCGCATGTTGATCGCGTCGACCTCGCGCAGGAAGCCCAGGTCGACGCCCAGCTCGGCGGCCCGGTGCGCGAAGGCGCGGATGTCCTTCGGCAGGCAGCCGCCGCCGAAGCCGACCCCGGCGCGCAGGAACTTCCCGCCGATCCGGTCGTCGTACCCGAGCGCCTCGGACAGCTTCCCCACGTCGCCGCCCGCCGCCTCGCAGACCTCCGCCATCGCGTTGATGAAGGAGATCTTCGTGGCGAGGAAGGCGTTGGCGGCCGTCTTGACCAGCTCGGCGGTCGGGAAGCCGGCCACGACCAGGGGGGTGCCCTCCTCCAGCACCCCGCCGTACACACCGCGCAGCAGCCGCTCCGCACGCGGCGTCCGCACCCCGAACACCAGCCGGTCCGGGCGCAGCGTGTCCTCGACCGCGAAGCCCTCCCGCAGGAACTCGGGGTTCCAGGCGACCTCCACGGCGGTGGCGTCGGCGAGGCGCGCCGCCGTCCCCACGGGCACGGTCGACTTCCCGACCAGCAGGGCCCCCTTGCGCGCGTGCCGAGCGATCCCCGCGAACGCCTCCTCCAGGTGTGTCAGGTCGGCGGCGTCACCGTCCGGGCGCTGCGGGGTGCCCACGCACACGAAGTGCACCTGCCCGAAGGCGCCGGCCTCCTCGTAGGAAGTGGTGAAGCGGAGCCGTCCGCTCGCCGTGTGCCGGGCGATCAGCGCGGTCAGGCCCGGCTCGTGGAACGGCGCCCGGCCCGCGCCCAGCGCGGCGACCTTGCCCGCGTCGACGTCGAGCCCGAGGACCTCGTGTCCGAGTTCCGCCATGCAGGCGGCGTGCGTGGCACCGAGGTAGCCGGTGCCGATGACGGTGAGCCGCATGGCGTACGCCCTCCTCGCCGGAGCCGGTCGGGACGGCGTGCCCCCGCCGGCCCGGGCACGGCGCACGGCGTCGACAAGCCGCTCCGCCGAGTTCCCGCCGGCGCCGGAACCGTACCGTCACCGGCGGTGACCTCCGACGGTGGGCGGCCCTGCGGGCGGCTCGCTCAGCAGCAGCCGGCCACCGGCAGCGAGCGCTTGTTGCGCGCCTCCCGGTTCCGCGCCGCCAGCAGCTCGTCGGCGGGGTAGCCGACCTCCTCCAGCGTCAGCCCGTGCGGCCGCACGACGTGCACGGCGGAGTCCCGTACCCCCGCGGCCAGCACCTTTCCCGGCCAGTCGGGCGTGCGGTGTCCGTCCCCGACGAAGAGCAGCGCCCCGATCAGCGAGCGGACCATGTTGTGGCAGAAGGCGTCGGCCCGGACGGTGGCGGTGATCACTCCGTCCGCGCCGCGCACCAGGCTCAGCTCCTGGAGCGTGCGGATGGTCGTGGCGCCCTCCCGCTTCTTGCAGTACGCGGCGAAGTCGTGCTCGCCCAGCAGCAGCCGGGCGGCCTCGTTCATGGCGTCGACGTCGAGGGGCCAGTCGTGCCACAGGACGTGGCCGCGCAGCAGTGGGTCGACGCCGCCCGGGTGGTCGGTGACGCGGTAGGCGTAGCGGCGCCAGATCGCCGAGAACCGGGCGTTGAAGCCGGGCGGGGCCTCGGTGAGCGACCAGATCCGCACGTCCTTGGGCAGCCGTCCGGCGAGCCGCTTGAGCAGCTTGTCCCGGTGGCCGGCCCACAGCTCCTCCGGCAGGTCGACGTGCGCCACCTGCCCGCGCGCGTGCACCCCGGCGTCGGTCCGCCCGGCGACGGTCAGCTCGTAGGTGGTGTCCCCGGACCGCGTGACCGTGCGCAGCGCGTCCTCGATCTCGGCCTGCACGGTCCGCTTCCCGCCGGCCTGCTTGGCCCAGCCGTGGAAGCCGGTGCCGTCGTAGGACAGGTCGAGGCGGACACGGACGTGGCCGGGCTGTACTTCGTCACTCACACGGGAATCCTCTCAGGTACGCGACAGCGGGCCCGCCCCGAGGGACGGACCCGCTGTCGACGTCAGGCAGAGCCTCAGGCGTCCTTCGACTCCTCGGCCGGAGCCTCGGTGGCCTCGGCCTGAGCCTCGTCCGCCTTGGTCTCCTGGGCCTTGGTGGCCTCGGACTCCTTGACCGCGCGCTTGGTGGCGGCCTCGGCCTCACCCACGGCGTTCTGCTGCACCGTCAGCGCCTCGACCAGCTCGATGACAGCCATGGGCGCGTTGTCGCCACGGCGGTTGCCGACCTTGGTGATGCGGGTGTAGCCACCCGGACGGTTCTCGTACCGCGGGCCGATCTCGGTGAAGAGCGTGTGGACGACGCCCTTGTCCGTGATGACCTGGAGCACCTGGCGGCGGTTGTGAAGGTCGCCCCTCTTCGCCTTGGTGATCAGACGCTCGGCGTACGGGCGCAGGCGGCGGGCCTTCGCCTCGGTGGTGGTGATACGGCCGTGCTCGAACAGCGACTTCGCGAGGTTCGCGAGGAGCAGCTTCTCGTGCGCGGCGCTGCCGCCCAGACGGGCACCCTTGGTGGGCTTCGGCATGTTCTTTCTCCTGTGTGTCTGCCCCGGCCGTGTCAGGTACCGGGGTCAGTATCCGAGCGGGCGGACGCCCGTCGGAGATCCAGGCCCCCGAAGGGGCCTGGAAGGGGGTGCGGGGCGGTGCCGACGTGCGACTCCGCCGCGTGGGCGCGACCAGCCGCAACCGGCCCGCAGACGCAGTACGGCCTCCCCGCGAACCGCCTAGTACTGCTCGGTCTCGACGAACCCGGCGTCCGCGTCGTCGTCCGCGCCGAAGGCGTCGGCGGCGGCGGTCGGGTCGAATCCGGGCGGGCTGTCCTTCAGGGCCAGGCCCATGCCGGCCAGCTTCGCCTTGACCTCGTCGATGGACTTCGCACCAAAGTTGCGGATGTCCAGCAGGTCGGCCTCGGAGCGGGCGACCAGCTCACCCACGGAGTGGATGCCCTCGCGCTTGAGGCAGTTGTAGGAGCGGACCGTGAGCTCCAGCTCCTCGATCGGCAGGGCCAGGTCGGCGGCCAGGGCGGCGTCCGTCGGGGACGGACCCATGTCGATGCCCTCGGCGTCGATGTTCAGCTCGCGGGCGAGACCGAACAGCTCGACCAGGGTCTTGCCGGCCGACGCCATGGCGTCACGCGGGCGCATGGCCTGCTTCGTCTCGACGTCGACGATCAGCTTGTCGAAGTCGGTCCGCTGCTCGACACGCGTGGCCTCGACCTTGTACGTGACCTTGAGAACCGGCGAGTAGATCGAGTCGACCGGGATCCGGCCGATCTCCTGGCCCACCTGCTTGTTCTGGACTGCGGAGACGTAGCCGCGACCGCGCTCCACGGTCAGCTCCATCTCCAGCTTGCCCTTGCCGTTCAGCGTGGCGAGGACGAGGTCGGGGTTGTGCACCTCGACACCGGCCGGGGGCGCGATGTCGGCGGCGGTGACCAGACCCGGGCCCTGCTTGCGCAGGTACATCACGACCGGCTCGTCGTGCTCCGAGGAGACGACCAGCTGCTTGATGTTGAGGATCAGGTCGGTGACGTCCTCCTTGACGCCCGGCACGGTGGTGAACTCGTGCAGGACGCCGTCGATGCGGATGCTCGTGACGGCGGCACCGGGGATCGACGACAGGAGGGTACGGCGGAGGGAGTTGCCGAGGGTGTAGCCGAAGCCCGGCTCCAGCGGCTCGATCACGAACCGGGAGCGGAACTCGTCGACGACCTCTTCGGTCAACGAGGGACGCTGAGCGATCAGCATGTGTGGATCAGATCCTTCAGTCGTGGGCGCCCGCTATATGACGCCCGACCAGTCCGCACCGGAAGGGTGCGGGTGATGCAAGGGTACGGGCGGCACGGCCCCCGCAGGAGACGTACCGCCCGACAATCCCGAGTCGTGACGCGTCAGACGCGGCGGCGCTTCGGCGGACGGCAGCCGTTGTGCGGGGTCGGCGTGACGTCCTGGATGGAGCCGACCTCGAGGCCGGTCGCCTGCAGGGAGCGGATCGCGGTCTCACGACCGGAACCCGGGCCCTTGACGAAGACGTCGACCTTGCGCATGCCGTGCTCCTGGGCACGGCGGGCGGCCGACTCGGCGGCCATCTGCGCGGCGAACGGCGTGGACTTCCGGGAGCCCTTGAAGCCGACGTGGCCGGCGGAGGCCCAGGAGATCACATTGCCGGACGGGTCCGTGATCGACACGATGGTGTTGTTGAACGTGCTCTTGATGTGCGCGTGGCCGTGAGCGACGTTCTTCTTTTCCTTGCGGCGCACCTTCTTGGCGGCGCCCTGACGACCCTTGGGGGGCATCTCTTAACTCCTACGGGAGGTGGTCGGTCCTACAGCGAAGACCGTGGACAGTCCGCTGCGGACTACTTCTTGCCGGGCTTCTTCTTGCCGGCGATGGCGCGACGCGGGCCCTTGCGGGTGCGGGCGTTGGTGCTGGTGCGCTGACCGCGGACGGGCAGACCGCGGCGGTGACGGAGACCCTGGTAGGTACCGATCTCGACCTTGCGGCGGATGTCGGCCTGGATCTCGCGACGGAGGTCACCCTCGGTCTTGAAGTTGTTGTCGACGTACTCGCGGATCGCGACGAGCTGCTCCTCGGAGAGGTCGCGGACGCGGGTGTTCGGGTCGACGCCGGTCGCAGCCAGCGTCTCCTTCGAAAGGGTCCGGCCGATGCCGAACACGTAGGTGAGGGCGATCTCCACGCGCTTTTCGCGCGGGATGTCAACACCGGAAACGCGTGCCATTCAATGGCTCCAGTTGGTTGTCGGAGGTCTTCCACAGGGCCGGCTCCCAGCCGCCGTATCAGGTACGAACTGGGTCCCCGGCCTCCGAACCGGGGGTGTCGAGCCGGATGAGGCTCGGGCCCTGCGTATGAACATATTCAGCTCGCGTCGCGCGAAGTCCTGCGAATTGCAGAGGGAGCGGTCGTGCGTCAGCCCTGGCGCTGCTTGTGGCGCGGGTTCTCGCAGATGACCATGACCCGGCCGTGACGGCGGATCACCCTGCACTTGTCGCAGATCTTCTTGACGCTCGGCTTGACCTTCATGGGATGTGAGGTTCTCCGGGTCAGTGCCACCATCCCGCCGAAGCGGGATGCGCACCCTGCGCTCGCGGGACGAACGCCGGATGCGGGCAAGATCTACTTGTAGCGGTAGACGATCCGGCCACGCGTCAGGTCGTACGGAGACAGCTCCACCACGACCCGGTCGTCAGGGAGGATGCGGATGTAGTGCATGCGCATCTTGCCGCTGATGTGTGCCAGGACCTGGTGGCCGTTCTGGAGCTCGACCTTGAACATGGCGTTCGGAAGAGACTCGACGACAGTGCCCTCGATCTCGATGGCACCTTGCTTCTTGGCCACGCTTCGCCCTTCGAATCGACTACCTTGATCGACTCAGTACGAGCGCATGCAGGCATGCGGGTGCACAAGAGCCGACGAGTCAGTCTACGTCAGCGCACCCGGAAAAACGAATCCGGGAAGTCTGCCCCGTGCCGCAGATCATTATGCGGATGGGACCGCCCCCGTCCCGACGCCGCACCCGGCGACCCCGGCACCCGGGCGCGCCGGCCGGTCCGGCGCCTCGGGCGCACGAGCAGGTCCGGAACCTCGGGGCGGCCGGCCCGCCTCCTCGGCGCGGCGGAAGCCCGCGCGCCGCGCGCCGGCCCGCAGCCGGCGTCACCGCCGCCGGTCGTGCCTCAGGCCAGCGGGTCGGGGGCCGTCGTGACGCCGTACTGGGCGAGCCTGGCACGGCCGCCGTCGGGCGCGGTGAGCACCAGCGGGCCCTGCTCGGTCAGGGCGACGGAGTGCTCCCAGTGCGAGGACCAGGTGCCGTCCGTGGTGATGACCGTCCAGTCGTCCTCGAGGACCCGCGTCTTCGGCGTGCCCAGGGAGACCATGGGCTCGATGGCCAGGCAGAGGCCGGGCACCAGCTTCGGGCCCTTGCCCCGCCGCCGGTCGACGTAGTTCAGCAGGTGCGGGTCCATGTGCATCTCGGTGCCGATGCCGTGGCCGCCGTAGTCCTCGATGATCCCGTACCGGCCGCCGCCCGGCTTGGGCTGACGGCGGATGTAGGTCTCGATGGCGCGGGAGATGTCGACCAGCCGGTTGCCCTGCTTCATCGCCGCGATGCCGGCCCACATCGACTCCTCGGTCACCCGGGAGAGCTCGATCAGTTCGGGCGCGTGACCGGATCCGACGAAGGCGGTGTAGGCGGCGTCGCCGTGCCAGCCGTCGACGATCGCGCCGCAGTCGACGGAGATGACGTCCCCGTCCTTGAGGACAACGTCCTCCGACGGGATGCCGTGGACGACCACCTCGTTCACGGAGGTGCAGATCGTCGCGGGGAAGCCCCCGTAACCGAGGAAGTTCGGCGTCGCGTTGTGCTCCGCGAGCACCTTGCGCGCCACCTCGTCCAGGTCCTTCGTCGTCGCCCCGGGCACGGCCGCCTCGCGCGTCGCCGCGTGGATGGCGGCGACGACCAGCCCCGCCGCACGCATCTTGGCGATCTGCTCGGGGCTCTTGATCTGCACCATGGGAGCGGGGACCTTTCTGAAGCGGAAGAGACGGGCCGACGTGTTCAACGATACGTGCACCGGAACCTGCTGATCTGGGAACCGTCACAGCCCGGCCGACCACGGGCGACCCGGCCGCGGTCGGCCCGGGGGGCCGCCGTGCCACGGGGCCGGCAGGCGCGGCGGGCCCCTGCTCCGGGGAATCCGCGGGAGCTGGGGGCACCTCTCGCGCGGCGCCGGGCCGCGCTCCCCGCCCCACAGCACAGCCGCGGCCCCTTCAGAAGGAACCGCGGCTGCGACCGGCGGAAGAGCTACGCGGCGGCACCCTTGCGCTTCAACGCCTCCAGCGCCCGCCGCGTGACCTCGTCCACCGCGCCCATCGCCGGGATCGTCACCACAAGACCCTGCCCCTTGTAGTAGTCGATGATCGGCTCGGTCTGCGTGTGGTAGACCTCCAGCCGCCTCCGCACGGTGTCCTCGGAGTCGTCGTCGCGCTGGTACAGCTCACCGCTGCACACGTCGCACACGCCCTCCCGCTCGGGCCGGCTGTACTCGACATGGGAGACGTGGCTGGAGTCCTTGCGGCAGACCCGCCGGCCGGCGATCCGCTTGACGACCTCCTCCTCGGGGACCTCCAGGTCCAGCACCGCGTCCAGCGCGATGCCCTCGTCGCGCAGCAGCTCGTCCAGCGCCTCGGCCTGCGAGACGTTGCGCGGGAAACCGTCCAGCAGGAAGCCGTCCTTGGCGTCGGGCTGCTCCATGCGGTCCTTGGCCATGGCGATGGTCACCTCGTCGGGCACCAGGTTGCCGGCGTCCATGTAGGACTTCGCGAGCTTGCCCAGCTCCGTCTGCCGGCTGATGTTCGCCCGGAACAGGTCGCCCGTGGAGATGTGGGGGATACGGAGCTTCTCGGCGAGGCGCGTGGCCTGCGTTCCCTTACCGGCACCCGGCGGCCCGACGAGGACGATTCGCATCAGCGGAGGAACCCTTCGTAATTGCGCTGCTGGAGCTGGCTCTCGATCTGCTTCACCGTCTCAAGGCCCACACCCACGATGATCAGGATGCTGGTGCCGCCGAAGGGGAAGTTCTGGCTCGCGCCGAACCCGACCAACGCCATTGTTGGCACGAGAGCGATCAAACCCAGGTACAGCGAACCCGGCCAGGTGATCCGGTTGAGTACGTAGGACAGGTACTCAGCGGTCGGTCGGCCAGCCCGGATGCCCGGGATGAAGCCACCATACTTCTTCATGTTGTCGGCGACTTCCTCGGGGTTGAAGGAGATCGCCACGTAGAAGAACGCGAAGAAAACGATCAGCAGGAAGTACAGGGTGATGTAGATCGGGTGGTCGCCCTTGGTCAGGTTCTGCTGCACCCAGGTCTTCCAGCCCGAGTCCCCGCCGGAGAACTGGGCGATCAGCGCCGGGATGTAGAGCAGGGACGACGCGAAGATGACCGGGATCACACCGGCCTGGTTGACCTTCAGCGGAATGTACGTGGACGTACCGCCGTAGGAGCGCCGGCCGATCATGCGCTTGGCGTACTGCACCGGGATCCGGCGCTGGGCCTGCTCGACGAAGACGACCAGGCCGACCATGACCAGGCCGACGAGGATGACGGTGCCGAACTCGATCCAGCCGCCGGCGAGGGTGCCCTGCTTCTTGATGGCCCACAGAGCGGACGGGAACGTCGCGGCGATCGAGATGAACATCAGGATCGACATGCCGTTGCCGATGCCCCGGTCGGTGACCAGCTCACCGAGCCACATGACGACGGCCGTACCGGCGGTCATGCAGATGACCATCGTGATGGTGGTGAAGATCGCGCGGTTCGGCACGATGCTGCCGGCGACGGTGCAGCCGGAGAACAGGGCGCCGCTGCGGGCGGTGGCCACCAGCCCCGTGCCCTGCAGGATGGCGAGCGCCACCGTCAGGTAACGGGTGTACTGGGTGATCTTCGCGGTGCCGGCCTGGCCCTCCTTCTTGAGGGCCTCCAGACGCGGGATCACCACGGTCAGCAGCTGCAGAATGATGCTCGCCGTGATATACGGCATGATGCCCAGCGCGAAGACCGTGATCTGCAGCAGCGCACCGCCGCTGAACATGTTGACCAGGCCGAAGAGGCCCTGGTTGCCGGAGGCCTCCGTCACGCACTGCTGGACGGCCTTGTAGTTGACACCCGGGATCGGGATGTGGGTACCGACCCGGTACACCACGATGATGCCGAGCGTGAAGAGCAGCTTCTTGCGCAGGTCGGGCGTCCTGAACGCCCGGGCGAACGCGGTGAGCACGGTGCCTCCTGCGACCCCCGCGCAATGCGTCAAGGGTGACGGTCTTGAGGTCCAACAGAACAACAACTTTTACAACGGTTCACTGCCGCCGGGAGTGCCCGTGATGCGGCGCCCGGCGGAAGAGGACAGTGCAGGCCACCATACCGGCGACACTGCCCCCCTTGGAACGACCAACCGGGGATACCCCATTTATGGGTATCCCCGGTCGGGATCGTTCAGGTCATCGAGACGTCCGGAAAGGTCAGACGAGCTCGGTGACGCTACCGCCGGCGGCGGTGATCTTCTCCTTGGCGGAGGCGGAGACGGCGTCCACCGTCACCTGCAGCGCCACGGAGACCTCGCCCTGGCCGAGGACCTTGACGAGGCTGTTCTTGCGAACGGCACCCTTGGCCACCAGGTCCTCGACCGTGACCTCGCCACCCTCGGGGTAGAGCGCGGCGAGCTTGTCGAGGTTCACGACCTGGTACTCGGTCTTGAACGGGTTCTTGAAGCCCTTCAGCTTCGGGAGACGCATGTGGAGCGGCATCTGGCCACCCTCGAAGCTCTCCGGAACCTGGTAACGGGCCTTCGTGCCCTTCGTACCACGACCGGCCGTCTTACCCTTCGACGCCTCACCACGACCGACACGGGTCTTGGCGGTCTTGGCGCCGGGGGCGGGACGGAGGTTGTGGATCTTGAGCGGGTTCTGCTCCGCCATGATCAGTCGACCTCCTCGACCGTCACGAGGTGGCGGACGGTGTGCACCATGCCGCGGAACTCGGGGCGGTCCTCCTTGACGACCACGTCGCCCAGGCGCTTGAGGCCCAGGGAACGCAGGGTGTCACGGTGGTTCTGCTTGCTGCCGATGTAGGACTTGACCTGCGTGATCTTGAGCTGCGTCATGATTACGCACCCGCCCCGGCACGCGCACGCAGGAGGGCCGCGGGGGCGACGTCCTCGAGGGGCAGACCGCGGCGGGCCGCGATCTCCTCGGGACGCTGCAGGCCCTTCAGGGCCGCCACGGTCGCGTGCACGATGTTGATCGCGTTGTCGGAGCCGAGCGACTTCGACAGCACGTCGTGGATACCGGCGCACTCGAGCACGGCACGCACCGGGCCACCGGCGATCACACCGGTACCGGGCGACGCGGGCTTGAGCAGCACGACGCCGGCAGCCTTCTCACCCTGGATCGGGTGCGGGATGGTGCCCTGGATCCGGGGGACCTTGAAGAAGTGCTTCTTGGCCTCCTCGACACCCTTGGCGATGGCGGCCGGCACCTCCTTGGCCTTGCCGTATCCGACACCCACGGTGCCGTCACCGTCGCCCACCACGACCAGCGCGGTGAAGCTGAAGCGACGACCACCCTTCACAACCTTGGCGACGCGGTTGATCGCGACGACGCGCTCAACGTACGCGGTCTTCTCGGCGGCAGCTGCGCCGCCGTCACGGCCCTTCCGGTCCCGCCGCTCGCCGCCACCGGCACCGCCACCGCGGCGCTGGGGTCCAGCCATTGGAATTACCTCTCTCTGTCTCCGCTAGCTACGGAACCGACTCAGAACTTGAGTCCGGCTTCGCGGGCGGCGTCCGCCAGGGCGGCGATGCGCCCGGCGTACTGGTTACCACCACGGTCGAACACGACGGCCTCGACACCGGCGGCCTTGGCACGCTCGGCGACCAGGGCGCCGACCTGCTTGGCCAGCGCGGACTTGTCGCCCTCGCCACCGCGGATCGACGTGTCCAGAGTGGACGCCGACGCCACGGTGTGGCCCTTGAGGTCGTCGATCACCTGCGCCACGATGTGGCGGTTGGTGCGGGTCACGACAAGACGGGGACGCTCCGCCGTACCGGAGATCCGCTTGCGGATCCGGAGGTGACGGCGCTTGATCGCGGCGCGCTTGTAGGCGTCGCCCTTGAGGATCTTCTGTCCGTATGCCATGGCTTACTTACCCGCCTTTCCGACCTTGCGGCGGATGACTTCGCCCTCGTACTTGACGCCCTTGGCCTTGTACGGGTCGGGCTTGCGCAGCTTGCGGATGTTGGCCGCAACCTCGCCGACCTTCTGCTTGTCGATGCCCTCGACCGAGAAACGGGTCGGGGTCTCCACCTTGAAGGAGATGCCCTCGGGCGCCTCGACGATGATCGGGTGGCTGTAGCCGAGCGCGAACTCGAGGCTCGAACCCTTGGCCGTCACGCGGTAACCGACACCGCTGATCTCGAGCCTCTTCACGTAACCCTGGGTCACGCCGGTGATCATGTTCGCCACCAGCGTGCGGGACAGGCCGTGGAGAGCCTTGTTCTGACGCTCGTCGTTGGGGCGGGTCACCCGCAGGGTGCCGTCCTCCTTGACGATCTCGATCGGCGCCACGACGGTGTGGGTCAGTTCGCCCTTGGGGCCCTTGACCGCGACCGTACGGCCGTCGATGGTGACGTCCACGCCGGCGGGAACCGCGATGGGGAGCTTGCCGATGCGCGACATAGCTGTTTCCTCCGTTCCCTTCCGTTACCAGACGTAGGCGAGGACTTCCCCACCCACGCCCTTCTTGCCGGCCTGCTTGTCGGTGAGGAGCCCGTGCGACGTGGAGATGATCGCCACGCCGAGGCCGCCGAGCACCTTCGGCAGGTTGGTGGACTTCGCGTACACCCGGAGACCGGGCTTGGAGATCCGCTTGATGCCCGCGATGGAGCGCTCACGGTTGGGGCCGAACTTCAGCTCCAGGACGAGGTTCTTGCCCACCTGGGCGTCCTCGACCTTCCAGCCCGTGATGAAGCCCTCCTGCTGGAGGATCTCCGCGATGTGCGACTTGATCTTCGAGTGCGGCATCGCCACGGTGTCGTGGTATGCCGAGTTCGCGTTCCGCAGACGCGTAAGCATGTCTGCGATCGGATCAGTCATGGTCATGAATTGGCCTTCGGCCTCTCTCGCCGGGGTTTCCTGGTGCGCCATCCCTCTCCCCGATCCGAGACGGGACGGGTGCGGCGCGGTGGACCTACGGCGTAGTAAGTCGTACGGCACGGCAGGTGCCCAACCCCACAAGCCTAAGGCATGCGGGCCGGGCTCCCTGCCGTCCCAGTTGCTTACCGAGAGACTCTTGGATCCCGAACTGCGGGGATTACCAGGAGCTCTTGGTCACGCCCGGCAGCTCGCCACGGTGAGCCATCTCACGAAGGCACACGCGGCACAGGCCGAACTTTCGGAAAACGGAGTGCGGGCGGCCGCAGCGCTGGCAGCGGGTGTACGCGCGCACACCGAACTTGGGCTTGCGAGCAGCCTTGGCAATCAGAGCCTTCTTCGCCATCTCGCTCACGCCTCCTTGAACGGGAAGCCGAGGTGACGAAGGAGCGCGCGGCCCTCTGCGTCGTTGGTCGCCGTGGTGACCACGGTGATGTCCATACCCCGGACGCGGTCGATCTTGTCCTGGTCGATCTCGTGGAACATGACCTGCTCCGTGAGACCGAAGGTGTAGTTGCCACGGCCGTCGAACTGCTTGGGGGACAGGCCGCGGAAGTCGCGGATGCGCGGCAGCGCGAGCGACAGGGTGCGGTCCAGGAACTCCCACATGCGGTCGCCACGGAGCGTGACGTGGGCACCGATCGGCTGGCCCTCGCGCAGCTTGAACTGCGCGATGGACTTGCGAGCCTTGGTGACCGCCGGCTTCTGGCCGGTGATCGTGGTGAGGTCGCGGATGGCGCCCTCGATCAGCTTGGAGTCGCGGGCGGCCTCGCCCACACCCATGTTGACCACGATCTTGACGAGACCCGGAATCTGCATGACGTTCTCGTACTTGAACTCGTCACGCATCTTCGGGGCGATCTCGTCCCGGTACTTCTGCTTCAGACGCGGAGTGGTGGTGGTAGCCATCAGATGTCCTCACCCGTCCGCTTGGCAACGCGGATCTTGTTGCCCTCGTCGTCGAAGCGGTAACCGACGCGGGTCACGACCTTCTGGCCGTCCTTCTCCACGACGAGCTGAACGTTGCTCACGTGGATCGGGGCCTCGGTGGTCACGATCCCGCCGGCCTGCGAACCGCCTGCGGTCGGACCGGCCTTGGTGTGCTTCTTGACCCGGTTGACACCCTCGACCAGGACGCGGTCCTCGCGGGGGAAGGCCGCGATGACCTTGCCCTGCTTGCCCTTGTCCTTGCCGGTGATGACCTGAACCAGGTCGCCCTTCTTGATCTTCATGCTCACAGCACCTCCGGCGCGAGGGAGATGATCTTCATGAACTTCTTCTCGCGCAGCTCACGGCCCACCGGGCCGAAGATACGGGTGCCGCGAGGGTCGCCGTCGTTCTTCAGAATGACGGCGGCGTTCTCGTCGAAGCGGATGTACGAGCCGTCCTGACGGCGGCGCTCCTTGACGGTGCGAACGATGACCGCCTTGACGACGTCACCCTTCTTCACGTTGCCACCGGGGATCGCGTCCTTGACGGTGGCGACGATGACGTCACCGATACCCGCGTAGCGGCGACCGGAGCCACCGAGCACACGGATGCAAAGGATTTCCTTCGCACCAGTGTTGTCGGCGACACGCAGTCGCGACTCCTGCTGGATCACGTCTATCTCCTGATCGTCTGCCGGTTCCCCGGGGGCCGCCTCTCAGCGGCCCCCGGAGCCTGGCGGAACTGACCTGCGGGGTCTGCCCCACAGGCGTATCTGGTGGTATTCGCTTGCGCGAACTACCTACTTGGCCTTCTCGAGGATCTCGACGACGCGCCAGCGCTTGGTCGCGGACAGCGGCCGGGTCTCCATGAGGAGGACGCGGTCGCCGACACCCGCGGCGTTCTGCTCGTCGTGTGCCTTGAGCTTGTTGGTACGGCGGATGACCTTGCCGTACAGCGCGTGCTTGACGCGGTCCTCGACGGCGACGACGACGGTCTTGTCCATCTTGTCGCTGACGACCAGACCCTCGCGGGTCTTGCGGAAGCCGCGCGCTTCCTTGTTCTCAGTCACGTTGCTCTCGCTCATGCGTTCTCCACCGTTTCGATGCCCAGCTCACGCTCGCGCATCAGGGTGTAGATCCGCGCGATGTCCTTGCGGACCGCCTTCAGACGGCCGTGGTTCTCGAGCTGACCCGTCGCCGCCTGGAAGCGGAGGTTGAACAGCTCTTCCTTGGCCTCGCGGAGCTTACCCAGAAGCTCCTCGTTGCCCAGCTCGCGCAGCTCGGACGCCTTGGTACCGGCCGACATCACGCTTCACCTGCCTCGCGCTTGACGATCCGGCACTTCATCGGCAGCTTGTGGGCCGCACGAAGGAGCGCCTCACGGGCGATCTTCTCGTTGGGGTACGAAAGCTCGAACATCACGCGTCCGGGCTTGACGTTGGCGACCCACCACTCCGGCGAACCCTTACCGGAACCCATGCGGGTCTCGGCCGGCTTCTTGGTCAGCGGGCGGTCCGGGTAGATGTTGATCCAGACCTTGCCGCCACGCTTGATGTGACGGGTCATGGCGATACGAGCCGCCTCGATCTGGCGGTTCGTGACGTAGGCCGGGGTCAGCGCCTGGATGCCGTACTCGCCGAACGCAACCTGCGTCCCACCCTTGGACATACCGCTGCGCTTCGGGTGGTGCTGCTTGCGGTGCTTGACCCTACGGGGGATCAGCATTTCGGTCAGGCCTCCGTTCCGGTGCTCTCAGCCGGAGCGGCAGCGGCCGGCGCCTCGGCCTTGGGGGCCTCGGCGGCGGGAGCCGACTGCTGCTGCGGCTTGCGACCGCGCCGCTCGCCACCGCGGCCACCACGGGCCGGGCGGTCGGCGCCACCGCGGGCCGGGCGGTTACCCGCACGGGCGGCAGCGTTCTCGGCGCGGACCTCGGCGATGTTCTTGACGTCGCCCTTGTAGATCCAGACCTTCACGCCGATGCGGCCGAAGGTCGTCTTGGCCTCGAAGAAGCCGTAGTCCACGTTCGCACGGAGCGTGTGCAGGGGCACGCGGCCCTCGCGGTAGAACTCCGAGCGGGACATCTCGGCGCCGCCGAGACGGCCACCGCACTGGATCTTGATGCCCTTGGCGCCGGCCTTCATCGCCGACTGCATGCTCTTGCGCATGGCACGGCGGAAGGAGACGCGGGAGGACAGCTGCTCGGCGACGGCCTGGGCCACGAGCTGAGCGTCGGTCTCGGGGTTCTTGACCTCGAGGATGTTCAGCTGGACCTGCTTGCCGGTGAGCTTCTCCAGGTCACCGCGGATACGGTCGGCCTCGGCGCCGCGGCGGCCGATGACGATGCCCGGACGCGCGGTGTGGATGTCGACGCGGACGCGGTCACGGGTGCGCTCGATCTCCACCTTGGAGATGCCCGCGCGCTCCATGCCGGACGTCATCATCCGACGGATGGCGACGTCTTCCTTGACGTAGTCCTTGTAGAGCTTGTCGGCGTACCACCGCGACTTGAAGTCGGTGGTGATACCGAGCCGGAACCCGTGCGGGTTTACCTTCTGGCCCATTACCGGGTTCCTTCCTTGCTGCTGACGACCACGGTGATGTGGCTGGTCCGCTTGCGGATCCGGTAGGCACGGCCCTGGGCACGCGGACGGAACCGCTTCAGGGTCGGGCCCTCGTCGACGTAGGCCTCGGAGACGTAGAGGCTGTCGACATCGGTGTGGTCGTAGTTGTGCGCGGCGTTGGCGATGGCGCTGTCCAGCACCTTGCCGACCGGCACGCTCGCGGCCTGCGGGGCGAAACGCAGGACCGCCTGAGCCTCCGTGGCGGCCATGCCACGGATGAGGTCCACCACGCGGCGGGCCTTCATGGGCGTGACGCGGATGTACCGCGCCTGGGCCCTGGCTTCCATGGTTGTCCCTTCAGTGTCTGTCATGGTCATTCACCCCGCGTTAGCGGCGCTTCGACTTCCGGTCGTCCTTGACGTGACCCCGGAAGGTGCGCGTCGGCGAGAACTCGCCGAGCTTGTGGCCGACCATCGACTCGGTGACAAACACCGGGATGTGGGTCTTGCCGTTGTGCACCGCGATCGTGTGGCCCAGCATCGCCGGGACGATCATCGAGCGGCGGGACCAGGTCTTGATGACGTTCTTGGTGCCGGTTTCGTTCTGCGAGTCCACCTTCTTGATGAGGTGGTCGTCGACGAAAGGCCCCTTCTTCAAGCTACGAGGCATCTCAACCCGTCCTTAGCGCTTCTTGTTCGTCTTGCGGCGGCGGACGATGTACTTGTTGCTCGCCTTCTTGGGAGAACGAGTACGACCCTCCTTCTGACCCCAGGGGCTGACCGGGTGGCGACCACCCGAGGTCTTGCCCTCACCACCACCGTGGGGGTGGTCAACCGGGTTCATCGCCACACCGCGAACGGTCGGGCGGACGCCCAGCCAGCGCTTGCGGCCGGCCTTGCCCCAGTTGATGTTGCTCTGCTCGGCGTTGCCGACCTCGCCGACGGTGGCGCGGCAGCGCACGTCGACCAGGCGGATCTCGCCGGAGGGCATGCGGAGGTGGGCCATCGAGCCCTCCTTCGCGAGCAGCTGCACGGAGGCACCGGCGGAGCGGGCGAACTTGGCGCCGCCACCCGGACGGAGCTCGATCGCGTGCAGCGTCGTACCCACCGGGATGTTGCGGAGCGCCAGGTTGTTGCCCGGCTTGATGTCGGCCCCGGGACCGTTCTCGACGCGGTCGCCCTGCTGCAGGTTGCGCGGCGCGAGGATGTAGCGCTTCTCGCCGTCGGCGTAGTGCAGCAGCGCGATGCGCGCGGTGCGGTTGGGGTCGTACTCGATGTGCGCGACCTTCGCCGGCACGCCGTCCTTGTCGTGACGACGGAAGTCGATCACGCGGTAGGCGCGCTTGTGTCCGCCACCCTGGTGGCGCACGGTCACACGACCGGAATTGTTACGGCCGCCCTTGCTGTGCAGGGGACGGACCAGCGACTTCTCCGGCGTGGACCGCGTGACCTCGACGAAGTCGGCGACGCTGGCGCCACGACGGCCAGGAGTCGTCGGCTTGTACTTGCGGATACCCATTGTCTCTCAGTCCTCGGAAAGTTCCGATTATCTGGACGTTCCGGACCGCCGTCAGGCGGTCGGACCGCCGAAGATGTCGATACGGTCGCCCTCTGCGAGGGTCACGATCGCGCGCTTGGTGGCGGCGCGCTGGCCGAAACCGGTGCGGGTCCGCTTGCGCTTGCCCTGGCGGTTGATCGTGTTGACCCCGGTGACCTTGACCTCGAAGACCGCCTGGACGGCCTGCTTGATCTGGGTCTTGTTGGCGTTCGTGTCCACGATGAACGTGTACTTGTTCTCGTCGAGGAGCGCGTAGCTCTTCTCCGACACGACCGGCTTGATCAGGACGTCACGGGGGTCCGTGTACGACTTGCTCAGCGGGGTCTCGACGGTGTTCTTGCCCTCGGTGGCGTGGCGGCGCGCCTTGGCTACGCGCGCGGCCTTGGCGGCCTTGGCGGCCTTCGAGGCGATGGAGGGGTGACGCGTAGCCATCAGGCCTCGCTCCCTTCGGTGTCGTTGGCCGTGTTCGGGCCGGCGACGAAGGACTCGAAAGCGGCCTTGGTGAAGACCACGTCGTCCGAGACGAGAACGTCGTACGTGTTCAGCTGGCCCGGCTCCAGGATGTGGACCTGGGGCAGGTTGCGGGCGGACAGCCACGCGGCCTCGTCCGAGCGCTCGACGACGAGCAGCAGGTTCTTGCGCTCGCTGATCTTGCCGAACAGGCTCTTGGCGGCCTTGGTGGAGATGTCGCCCTCGACCACGCCGGAGACGACGTGGATGCGGTTGTGGCGGGCCCGGTCGGTGAGGGCGTGGCGCAGGGCCGCGGCCTTCATCTTCTTCGGGGTCCGCTGCGAGTAGTCGCGCGGCACGGGACCGTGCACGACGCCACCACCGGCGAACTGCGGCGCGCGGGTCGAACCCTGACGGGCGCGACCGGTGCCCTTCTGGCGGTACGGCTTCTTGCCACCGCCGCGGACCTCGCCACGGGTCTTGGTCTTGTGCGTGCCCTGACGGGCCGCGGCCAGCTGCGCGACGACGACCTGGTGGATCAGCGGGATGCTGACCTTCTCAACGCCGAAGATCTCCGCGGGGAGCTCGACGGAACCGGCCTTGTCGCCCGCCGGCGAAAGGATGTCAACAGTGCTCATCGGTTACCTCAGGCCCCCTTGGCCGCGGTGCGGACCAGGACGAGGCCGCCGTTCGGACCGGGAACCGCGCCCTTGATGAGCAGCAGACCCTTCTCCGCGTCAACGGCGTGGACGGTCAGGTTCTGGGTGGTGACCCGCTCGTTGCCCATGCGACCCGCCATGCGGAGGCCCTTGAACACACGGCCCGGGGTGGCGCAGCCACCGATGGAACCGGGCGAGCGGTGCTTGCGCTGGGTGCCGTGACCGGCGCCGAGGCCACCGAAGTTGTGACGCTTCATGACACCGGCGAAGCCCTTGCCCTTGCTCTTGCCGGTGACGTCGACCTTCACGCCGGCCTCGAACACCTCAGCGGTGACTTCCTGGCCGAGGGTGTACTCGCCGGCGTCCGCGGTGCGGATCTCGACGAGGTGACGGCGGGGGGTGACGTCGGCCTTGGCGAAGTGGCCCTTGAGGGGCTTGTTCACCTTGCGCGGGTCGATCTCGCCGAAGGCGATCTGGACGGACTCGTAGCCGTCGACGTCGTTCGTACGGACCTGGGTGACGACGTTGGGTCCGGCCTTGACGACGGTGACCGGGACGACACGGTTGTTCTCGTCCCAGACCTGCGTCATGCCGAGCTTCTCGCCCAGGATGCCCTTGATCTGCTTAGTCATCTCTCAGATCACCGCGCCTCAGAGCTTGATCTCGATGTCGACACCGGCCGGGAGGTCGAGTCGCATCAGAGAGTCAACGGTCTTGGGGGTGGGATCGAGGATGTCGATCAGGCGCTTGTGCGTGCGCATCTCGAAGTGCTCGCGCGAGTCCTTGTACTTGTGCGGCGACTTGATGACGCAGTACACGTTCTTCTCAGTGGGCAGCGGCACCGGGCCCGCGACCGACGCACCAGTGCGGGTCACCGTCTCGACGATCTTCTTCGCCGAGGAGTCGATGACCTCGTGGTCGTAGGCCTTGAGCCGGATGCGGATCTTCTGTCCCGCCATGGCTACTTCGTAGTCCTGTCTCTCTATACGCTCTGGAACCCGGTGATCTCTGCGTTTCTCCGACCCACGCGGTCGGGCGTGTCGCCCTCCCGCTGACACGGATCTCCCTTGACGGAACATCCCTGCGGGATTGCACACGGCCCTACCGGAACCGCGGCCGGAGGTGCAGCGTCCGACGTGCTGACGCGCGACCCACCGGGTGCCTGGCCGGCGCCGCGCCCACGCTTCCCGGAAGATTCCCGTACGTCCGCCCCAGCGCTGCCGTGGGGCAGTTGGGGCGACGAGTACTGTGGGACTCGCTTCCGGTCCTCCCGGCGGGAGACGCGCAGCATCAACGCTCGACCGAGCAACTCGGACAGTCTGCCACACGCGCCGGGGCGCTGGCCAATCGAGCCGATGACACTACCCCGAGAGTGACGTAGGTCAAACCGGCGCGCGCCTGTGCCCCGCCGGGGCGCCGCGCGGACATCCCCCAGGGAGGAGCGCCGGCACCCCCAGGGGGAGAGCGCACCGGCCGGCCGGAGGCCCGCCGTCCCGACACGACGCCCCTGGACCTTGCCCTCCCGCGGCCACGCGACGGACCCTGATCCTTCCTCATCTCCGGGTCCTCCGCCCACCCGCGACCGCGCCCAAGCGGGGCACACCCGGACCGGAACACACACAGAGTAAGCCCAGGGGCCGCCACCCCGCGGCG
>NZ_JBSFNN010000072.1:0-36113 GCF_053587115.1 Streptomyces sp. NPDC003697 | reverse complement strand
GCACGTGGCCCCCCGCCATGATCCGGCAGATCGCGTCGCAGGCGGCGGCCGCGGAGGGCCTCGCCGTCGCCGCCGATCACGACCGGGGCGCTCATCCGGTGGCCGCCAGCAGTGCCGTACGGCCGCCCAGCGCGAGCGAGAACTGGTCCGTGACCTGGGCCAGCGCCTCGGCCGAGCCCGGCGCGACGATCAGCGAGCCGTCGTCGCCCACGGTGAGGTCCTTGTCGAGGATGAACCAGCCCGGGACGATGTGCGTGGCACCCATGGAACTCAGCACGGGGCGCAGGGCGTAGTCGATGGCCAGGACGTGGGCGGTGGAGCCGCCCGTGGCCAGCGGCAGCACCGTCTTGCCGGCCAGCGCGTACTGCGGGAGCAGGTCCAGCAGGGACTTCAGCAGCCCGGAGTAGGCGGCCTTGTAGACGGGGGTACCGACCACGACCCCGTCGGCCCGCTCGACCAGGGCGGTGGCCCGGATGATCTCCGGGTGCCGGAAGTCCGCCCCCAGCAGGGCCTCGGCGGGCAGGGTCCGGACGTCGAACGGGATCACCTCGTGCCCCTGCGCGGTGAGCCGGTCGTCCAGGTGGCGCAGCAGCCGGGCGGTGCGGGACGTGGCGGACGGACTGCCGGAGATGGAGAGGACGGTGGCCATGAGAGGACCTTTCAGGAGTACCAGGTGGGCTGCGGCAGTTCGCCCGTGAGGACGTGGCGGCCGATCTCGCGGCGCTTGTAGGCGACCGGGTCGTGGAGCGAGTGGGTGCGGACGTTGCGCCAGAAGCGGTCGAGGCCCTCCGCGGAGGCGGTGGCACGCGCACCGGTCACCTCGAAGATGCGGTGGGTGATGTCCAGGGCCACGTCGGTGGCGCGGGCCTTCACCGCGGCCACCCGGACCTCGAACTCGCCCCGGGCCTGTTCGGTGACCGCGTCCGGGTCGTCGTGCAGCCTCTGGCCCTCGGCGGCCACGGCGTCGGCCAGGGCCTCGACGGCCCACAGCTTGGCGGTGAGGTCGCCGTAGATGTCGATGACGTACGGCTCGTCGACGGCGTGCTCGTGGCCGCCGTGCAGCCAGGGCCGTGACTTGGTGCGGGTGTAGGCGGCGGCGGTCTCCAGTGCGCCGGCGGCGATGCCGAGGTAGAAGTTGACGAAGACGAGCTGGATGGTGGGCACGTTGAGGGTGTTGTAGACGCGCGGCTGGAACCGCTTGTCGACGTAGCCCGCCGCGGCCGACCAGGGGACCCGTACGGCGTCGAGGGTGACGCCGCCGCTCTCGGTGAGGCGCTGGCCGATGTTGTCCCAGTCGTCGTGGAAGGTCAGGCCCTCGCTGTCGGACGGGACGATGGCGAAGACGTGATCGTCGGTGCCGGCCAGGACGCCCTCCAGCACGGTGACGTCGGACACCTTGCTGCCGGTGGAGAAGGACTTGCGGCCGGTGAAGGTGAGCGTGTCGCCCTCGTCCCTCACCACCACGTCCTCGTCGCGCGGGTTGACCGCGCCGCCGAAGAACCAGTGGTTGCGGGCGGCCTCGGCCTCTACGTGCTCCCACTGCTCGCGGGTGCCGACCAGCCGGGCGGCCCAGTTCCACAAGTAGTGGTAGCCGAGCAGCTGGCCGATGGAACCGTCCGCCTTGGCGACCTCGCGGACGACACGGTAGGCAGTGGGCCAGTCCTGGCCCCCGCCGCCGTGCTCGACGGGGCCGAGGAGGGTGACCAGGCCGGACTCCTTGAGCAGCCGGACCTCGGCGTACGGGGTGGCGGCGGTCTTGTCCCGGGCGGCGGCGTCGGAGGCGAGGACGGCGGCGACCTCGGTGGCGCGGGCGATCCAGCCGGCGGCGTCGGTCGGGGCGGGGGCGGTCTTCCAGTCGGCCGGTGCGGCGGTGCTCATGGGGATACCTCTCTTACTGTCGGTGCCGGTCACGGGTGGTCAGGAGCGGGCGGCGACGGGCTCGGACTCGGGCTGCTGGGCCTCCAGTTCGCGTACGAGGGGCAGCACCCGCTTGCCGAAGTACTCGACCTCCTCCAGGTAGTGCAGGAAGCCGAGGAGGAAGAGGTCGACGCCGAGCCGCTTGTAGGCGACGATCCGCTCGGCGATCTGCTCAGGGGTGCCGATCAGACCGGTGCGGAAGCCGTCGTTGTACTGGACGAGGTCCTCGAAGGTGGAGTCCTGCCACATGCCCTTGCCGTCGGTGGTGGACTGTCCGGCCTGCTGGACGGCGTCGCGGAAGCCGTGCACGGCCTGTGTATCGGCCTTGGCGACGATCTCGCGGAGCGTGTCGCGGGCCTCGGCCTCGGTGTCGCGGGCGATGAGGAAGCCGTTCAGGCCGAACTTCGGTGGCCTGCGACCCGCTTGGGCGGCGGAGGCGCGGACGTCGGCGATCTGCTCGGTGACGCCGTCGAAGTCCTTGCCGTTGGAGAAGTACCAGTCGGAGACGCGGCCGGCCATGGCGCGCGCGGCAGTGGAGTTGCCGCCCTGGAAGATCTCCGGGTGCGGACGCTCGGGGGTGTTGAGCGGCTTGGGCTTGAGGGAGAAGTCGCGCACCCGGTAGAAGTCACCGGCGAGTTCGGCATGGTCCTCGGTCCAGATCGTCCGCAGGGCGGTGATGAACTCCTCCGCGCGCCGGTAGCGTTCGTCGTGCTCCAGCCACGGCTCGCCCAGGGCGGTGAACTCGCCCTTGAACCAGCCGCTGACGACGTTGACGGCGAAGCGGCCGCCCGACAGGTGGTCGGCGGTGGCGCCGAGTTTGGCGAGGACGCCCGGGTGCCACAGGCCGGGGTGGACGGCGGCGATGACCTTCAGCCGCTCGGTGGCGAGCAGCAGGGCGAGGCTGAAGCTGGTCGACTCGTGCTGGTACTCGGCGCCGTAACTGGCCATGTAGCGGACCTGGCTGAGGGCGTAGTCGAAGCCGTTGTTCTCGGCGAGGACGGCCAGTTCGCGGTTGTAGTCGTAGCCCCAGTCGGTGCGCTGCTCGATGGTGCTGGTGACCAGGCCGCCGCTGACGTTCGGCACCCAGTAGGCGAAGCGGGCGGGGTCGGGTCCGGGGATTGCGGGCATGAGGAAACTCCTGGCATGAGTACGCACGCGAAAGGGGCGCATGCGTGACAGGGAAACGTGTTCAGTGACCGGGATCCGGACGTGCGGGGACGACATTCCCGGGAAAAGCCGAAATCACCGCGGACAACGGCTCCCAGTGGAATTCACGGAGAAAGATCGGCGCGAGTGCGAGGGTTTCCCTCGGATGCGCTCAGACCCGACAGCGACAGCAGGAGCTGGAGACACGCGCAAGGTCGACGTGGCGTCGCCGCGTGAGGTCCTGTCGCTTCATGTCATCGATCAAAGCAGCGGGGAGTCCGGCCGGTCAAGAATGCCCGGGGCTGATTCCGCATGCTGAGAGCAGGAATTCACGAGGTTGTGACAGGGGTTCCCTTGAACCCGGTCGGCAGCGATGGGCAGCCCCGCTGTCGTGCGTACAGAACAGCTCGAATACCTCGCGGCCGTCACCCGGTCGGGTTCACTGCGGCGGGCCGCGGAGGAACCGTGCCGCTCCCCCGCTCCGAAGCCGTCGAAGCCGAGTTCCTCGGCGAGCAGGGCGTTGTCGAGGACCTCGCGGAAGCGGTCATGGGTCGGCTCGTGCACCCCGGTGATCGGATCCGGCCGGTGCACGATCAGGGTGACGGCGAGGAACTTCACGACGCTGCCCGTTCGTCACGGACGTCGTCGACGGGGGTCCCCCCGCTCGAGCGAAGCCGAGAGTGGGGGAGGGCCAGGCCGAGGTGGTCGCGAAGGGTCGGGCCCTCGTACTCCGTGCGGAACACGCCTTGGTCCTGCAGGAGCGGGACGACCTTGTCGGCGAACTCGTCGAGGCCGGTCGGGGTGATGTGCGGGACGAGGATGAAGCCGTCACTTGCATCGGCCTGCACGAACTCGTTGATGGTGCGGGCGATCGTCTCGGCCGAACCGATGAAGTTCTGCCGGTTGCCGGTCTCGATGACCAGGTCGCGGATGGACCAGTTGTTTGCGGCGGCGAGCTCGCGCCACTCGCGGGCGGTGGCCAGCGGGTCGCGGTACATGCGGACCTGGGCACGGCCCTTGGAGATGTGGGTCTCGCTGACATCAGGGTCGATGTCGGGGAGCGGCCCGTCCGGGTCGTAGGTGGACAGGTCCCGGTTCCAGACGAACTCCAGGTGCTTGAGGGCGGTGGCGCCGCTGACCTGCTGGCGGCGCACCAGCTTGGCCAGTTCCTCCGCCTCGGCGTCGGTGTCGGCGAGGGTGAAGGTGGCGGCGGGCAGGATCAGCAGCTGGTCGTGGTGGCGGCCGTACTTGGCGAGGCGCTTCTTGACGTCCGTGTAGAAGGCCTGGCCGGCTTCGAGGGTGGCGTGCCGGCTGAAGATCGCGTCGGCTTCGGAGGCGGCGAACTCGCGGCCCTCCTCGGAGTCGCCGGCCTGGAAGATCACCGGGCGGCCCTGCGGGGAGCGCGGCACGTTGAACTGCCCGTGGATGTCGAAGTGCTGTCCGGTGTGGACGAAGGCTCCGGCCTTGGCGTCCCGCAGGAAGGTGCCGGTCTCCTGGTCGGCGAGGATCTCGTCGCCGTGCCAGGAGTCGAAGAGCTCGTTCGCCGTGGCCAGGAACTCCTTGGCGCGGGAGTAGCGCTCCTCCTGCGGCAGGAAACCGCCGCGGCGGAAGTTCTCGCCGGTGAAGGCGTCCCAGGAGGTGACGACGTTCCAGGCGGAGCGCCCGCCGGAGAGGTGGTCGAGGCTGGCGAACTGGCGGGCGACCTCGTAGGGCTCGTTGAAGGTGGAGTTGATGGTGCCGGTCAGGCCGAGGTGCTCGGTGACGGCGGCGAGCGCGGCGAGCACGGTGAAGGTGTCGGGGCGGCCGACGACGTCCAGGTCGTAGATCCGTCCGCCCTGTTCGCGCAGCCGGAGTCCCTCGGCGAGGAACAGGAAGTCGAACTTCGCGCGTTCGGCGGTCTGCGCGAAGTGGACGAAGGAGCTGAACTCGATGTGGCTGGCGGCCTTCGGGTCGCTCCACACGGTGGTGTTGTTGACGCCCGGGAAGTGGGCAGCCAGATGGATCTGCTTCAAAGGCTTGGTCATCGGTCGGGGATCCTTCCGGCTCAGGCAGCGGCGTAGCGGTTGGCGGGGCGGGCCAGGCCCAGCAGGCCGCGCAGAGTGCCGGCCTCATAGGCGCGGCGGAAGGCGCCACGGCGCTGCAGTTCGGGGACCAGCCCCCGGGTGATCGCCGGGAGGTCGTGGCCGGCGACGGCGGGACGCAGCCGGAAACCGGTCAGCCCGGCGTTGTGCGACTCCTGAAGCAGATCGGCGAGTCCGGAGGGCGTGCCGGTGAAGATGTGGGCATCACTCGTGTACGGCCGTCCCGCGAGCGCGTCGAGCCGTTCCCGGCGGGCGGTCGCGGCGGCCGGGTCGTCGTCGAGAAAGACGACCAGGTCGCCGAAGACATGGAGGGGTTCGGTGGCTCGCCCCACGGCGTTCTGCTCGGCGCGGATCCGGGCGACGACGGCGCGGGCCTCGTCGGCGTCGTGCGGGGTGACGTACCCGATGTCGGCGGCGCGGGCCACCAGCCGGTACGGGACGGTGTCGTGGGCGAGGGCGCTGACGATCGGCTGGCCCTGCGGCGGACGGGGCGTGATGCCAGGGCCTCTGACGCTGAAGTGCCTGCCCTCGAAGTCGATGTAGTGCAGCTTGTCGCGGTCGATGAAGCGGCCGGTGGCCGCGTCCCGGATCTCGGCGTCGTCCTCCCAGCTGTCCCACAGGCGGCGCACCACCTCCACGTAGTCGGCGGCCTCGTCGAAGAGGTCGGCCACCAGCTCCCGGGTGTCCGGGTGGTCGTAGGCCTCGATGCGCGGGACGGTGCGGCGGCCGAAGTGGGCGGCCTCGTTCGGGCGGGCGGTGATCTGCACACGCAGGCCGGCACGGCCGGCGCTGACGTAGTCGAGGGTGGCGATCGCCTTGGAGATGTGGAACGGCTCCGTGTGCGTGGAGACCACCGTCGGCACCAGACCTATGTGCCGGGTCAACGGTGCGATGCGGGAGGCGATGAGGACGGCGTCGAGGCGGCCGCGGACCTGGTCGGTGCGCTCGTCCGGGTCCAGGAAGTGCGAGGACTGAGGGCCGAGGCCGTCCTCGATGGTCACGAAATCGAGCAGACCGCGCTCGGCCTCGGCGACCAGATCGGCCCAGTATCCGGCAGTGAACAGGTCGCGCGGGCGGGCCACCGGCTCGCGCCAGGAGGACGGGTGCCAGCCGGTGCCGTCCAGGGCGACGGCAAGGTGCAGGGAAGAAGAAGGTGCTGAGGACACGAGTGGGTGCCTTCCTGAGGGCAACGGCGGTGAAGGAGCGGGTCAGGAACAACAGAGCGCGCCGGCCACGCGCTGGAGGTCTGTGTGGGGCCGGCGCGGGCGAGAACGGCCACCGGGTGGAGCCGGCCGGCACTGTCGTCGTGCGGTGGCGCGGCGGAGCCGCCGACGGCGACGAAGTCCGGGGTGCCCTGCTCGGCGAGGCCGGTCAGGTCCGTCCAGGGGGCGGCTGCGAGGGACTCTGCGGGGCGGTGACCGGTCCCGTCGAGTGCGAGGGAGAGGTGGAGTTCGCGGGGCATGAGCTCGTGTCCTGGACGAAGGCGGGGTGTGCAGGCGTCGTACCGCCTGCGCACTCCAGGTCCGCTACTTGTTGGTCCTGGGCAGGCCGGGCGGGTTGATCTCGGACTTGGTCACGGCCTCGTCGGACAGGCCCCAGCGCCCCAGCACCTTCGCGTACGTCCCGTTCTCGATGACGTGGTTGAGGGCGTCGGCGAGCGGCTTGACCAGGCCGCTGTCCTTCTTGGTGGTGGCCGCGATGAGGCCCTGGAGGGTGGAGCCGGCGCCGGAGTACGTGCCGACCACTTCTGTCTTCCCGGTGGTGGCCGCGTGGTAGGCGGCGGTCGGGTTGGGACCGAGGTAGAGGTCGATGCGGCCGGACTGGAGGGCGAGGTAGGTGTCGCTGTCGTTCTGGTAGTACTTGATGTTCACCGGCTTGCGGCCGGCCTTCTCGTTCCCCCTGCTCCACTCGATGAGCAGCTTCTCCTGGTTGGTGCCGCTGCTCACGGCGACCGTCCTGCCCGCCACGTCCTCGGGCCCGGTGACCTTCAGGCCGCTGCCCTTCTTCGCTTCGAAGCCCAGGTTGTCCTCGCGGTAGGTGGCGAAGTCGTACTTCTCCTTGCGCTCCTCGGTGACGGTGATGTTGCTGAACCCGACGTCGTACTTGGCGCTGTCGAGGCCGACGAAGATGTTCTCCCAGGAGACCGTGTTGATGTGCAGCTTGAGGCCGAGCACGTCGGCGACCAGGGAGGCGATGTCGGGCTCGACGCCGATGACGGTCTTGTTGTCGGTGGCGAAGAAGGTCAGCGGCGCCGCGGAACCGGACGACTCGACGATCTCCAGGGTGCCTCTCTTGCAGATCTTCTCCGGGACCTCGTCGGCTATGGAGTCGACCTTGCCGGTGGTGATGCGGTTCTGGTCGGGACTGATGTTGATCTTCGTCTTGCTGCCCGACGTGGCCGCGACCTCGGTCGTGCCGCCGTCGTCGGGGTTGCTGCACGCGGCGAGGACGAGGGCGGTGGCGAGTCCGAGCGCGACCGCGGTGGTGCGGCGGGCGAACGAGGTGGACATGGTCGTGCTCCTTGCGCTTGCGGAAAGGGGTGAGGGTCGGTCAGAGAACCTTGGAGAGGAAGGCGCGGGTTCGCTCGTGCCGCGGGTCGTCCAGGACGGCCGCGGGCGGGCCCTGCTCCACGACGACACCGCCGTCCATGAACACCACGGTGTCGGCGACCTCGCGGGCGAATCCGATCTCGTGGGTCACGACGATCATGGTGGTTCCGGTGCGGGCCAGGTCCTTGATGACGTCGAGGACTTCGCCGACCAGTTCCGGGTCGAGCGCCGAGGTGGGCTCGTCGAAGAGCAGCACCTTCGGCTCGAGGGCCAGCGCGCGGGCGATGGCCACGCGCTGCTGCTGGCCGCCGGAGAGCTGCCGGGGGTAGGAGTCGGCCTTGTCGGCGAGGCCGACCCGGTCGAGGAGCCGGCGGGCGGTCTCCTCCGCTGCCTTGCGCGGGCGGCGCAGTGCGGAGACGGGGGCCTCGATCAGGTTGTCCAGCACGGTCAGGTGCGGGAAGAGGTTGAAGTTCTGGAAGACGAACCCGATGTGGGTGCGCTGCTTCAGTACGTCCTTCTCCTTCAGCTCGTGCAGCTTGCTCCCGGCGCGGCGGTAGCCGATGAGTTCGCCGTCGATGCTGATCCAGCCGCTGTTGACCTTCTCCAGGTGGTTGATGGTGCGCAGCAGCGTGGACTTCCCTGAGCCGGACGGGCCGAGGATCACAGTGACTTCGCCGGCGCGGACCTTCAGGTCGACGCCGCGCAGCACTTCCAGCGGGCCGAAGCTCTTGTGGACTCCGTGGACGTCCACCATCACGTCGTCGACCGTCGGCGTCGCGTCCTTGACGGCCACCCTCACGTCGCTCATCGGCTGTCTCCCAAGGGCTTCAGGGGTATGACGGGCTGGTTGTGCTGGGCGGCGGCCGCGCGCAGAGTGCGGGCGAAGCGGCGGGCGCGCTGGAGCGGGGTGGGCGGCGGGGTGCGGTCGGCGCCCCGGGCGTAGCGGCGCTCCACGTAGTACTGCGCGACCGACAGCAGGGAGGTCAGCACCACATACCAGGCGGTGGCGACCAGCAGCAGCGGGATCACCCGGCCGCTGCGGCCGTAGATCACCTGCACCTGGTAGAACAGCTCACCGATGGACATCACGTAGACCACCGACGTGCCCTTGAGCAGGCCGATGATCTCGTTGCCGGCCGTGGGCAGGATGGCGCGCATGGCCTGCGGCAGCACGATCCGGCGGATCTGCCGCAGCCGGGGGATGCCGAGTGCGGCCGCGGCTTCCAACTGCCCGTGGTCGAGGGCGATGACGCCACCGCGCACGATCTCGGCGGCATAGGCGGCCTGGTGCAGCGTCAGCCCGATGATGGCCGCGCCCATGGTGCCGATGATGCTGTTGCTGTCGACGGACCAGAACACCGGGCCGAAGGGGATGCCGAAGCCCAGCCTCTCGTACAGCGCGCTCAGGTTGAACCAGAACACCAGCTGGACGATCATCGGGATGGACCGGAAGATCCAGATGTAGGTCCAGGCGACGGTCTGCAGCACCGGACTGCGCGACAGCCGCATGAAGGCCAGGACGGTGCCGAGCAGGAACCCCAGTACGGTGGCGTACGCGGTGAGCTGAAGGGTCACCCACACCGCCTGCAAGATCGTCTCGGACAGCACGTAGTCGCTGAAGACGCCCCACTCCCAGACCGGGTTGGTGGTCAGACCGTGCACGAACTGGGCGACCAGCACGATCACGGCGACGGCCGCCGCCCAGCGGGCGTAGTGGCGGGCGGGGACGACCTTGAGCCAGGCCGGATCGTCCGGAGCGGGCATGGCCCCGGGGCCGGTGCTCGGGGTGGCCGCGCCGGGCGGCGCGATGTCGGTGGTGGATGCCATCGTGGTGGTCCTGCTCAACTCTCAGGTGTGCTCGGGCGGGTTGATCCGCGACGTGTCGATCGCGGAGGCGGAGGTGCCCCACTTCTTCAGGATCCGGGCGTACGTGCCGTCCTTGATCAGCTCGTTGACGGCGGCCTGGAAGGCCTTGGTGAGCGGGGAGCCCTTCTTGAAGGCGAAGCCGACGTCGAGGCGGTGGAACTCGCCGAGGAAGGTGGTGTGCGAGGCGGGCTGGGCCGCCTGGTGGCGCAGGCCGTTGATGGTCGACATGATCACGTCGATACGGCCCTGCTGGAGTGCGGTGAGGGTCGCCGCGTTCTCCGAGTAGACCTTCACGTCGTACGGCTTCTTGCCCGCCTTGGCGCACACCCCCTTCTGCGCGGTGAGGGTCGCTTCGAAGGTGGTGCCGGCGCCGGTGCCGATGGTCAGCCCGCACAGCTGGGTGAGGCCGGTGACCTTCTTGCCGAGGGCGGTGTTGCCCGTCTTCACCGCGAAGCCCTGGCCGTCGTTGATGTAGGTGACGAAGTCGACGGTCTTCAAGCGTTCGGTGGTGACGCCGAAGTTGCCGGTCCCGACGTCGTACTTGCCGCTGCCCAGAGCGGGCAGGATCGTCTCGAAGGAGGCGTCCTGCCGCTCCACCTTCACGCCGAGGACCTTGGCCACCGCGTCGGCGATGTCGATGTCCTGGCCGACGGGCGACTTGTCCTGCCCTCCCCCACTCTCGACTTCGCTCGAGCGGGGGGACCCCCGCGGGTAGTACGCCCCGGGCGGGAATCCGACCGAGCTGCCGACCCGCAGCGTGCCCGCTTCGCGGACGTCGGCGGGCAGCAGTGCGGCGACGGAGTCCACCTTGCGTACGGCGGCGACCGGGTCGTCGGTCGGCGCGGGCGATGCGTGAGCGCCCGCCGGTGTGGCGCCGGAGGTGTCGCCGGAGCCACAGGCGGTCAGCGCCAGTACGGGCAGCAGCGCGATGGTCGCGGCGATGCGCAGGCGGGTTCTGATCGGGCGAGGGTTCACAGGTCGGCTGCCTTTCCCGTGCGTGCTTCGGCCGGCAGATGCTTCTCGAAGGGCAGCAGGCCGATGGTTTCCGGGTCGGCCTCGGTGTCGAACAGCGGTGTGTAGCCGGTGGCCAGGTACAGGCCGCGGGCCTCGGGCTGGCGCGGCCCGGTGGTCAGGTAGATCCGGCGGTAGCCACGTGTGCCCGCCTCGCGTTCCAGCTCGGCGACGACCCGTCGGGCGAGGCCACGCCGCCGGTGGGCGGAGTGGGTCCAGATCCGCTTCAGTTCGGCGGTGGTCGCGTCGTACCGGCGGAAGGCGCCGCCTGCGACGGGCTCGCCACGCTCCAGCAACAGGAGCAGCAGGCCGCCGTACGGTTCGGTGAACTCCTCGTCGGGGTAGCGGGAGATCTCGGCGTGGGCGTCCTTGCCGTAGCGCGTGGAGTACTCGTGGCCGAGTTCGCGCAGCAGGGGTCTCACCCGCGGGTCGGCGACGGGGACATGAAGAACTGTCACATCGGCGGCAGGCCGTGATGGCTGGGTCACGGAGGTCATTCGCCCACCGCCGCAAGGGTTTGCGTCCCGCGTGCCGCCCGTTCGGCGACCTCCTCGCGGACGATCGGGATCACATACCGGCCGAAGTCGATGGCGTCGTCCTCGTGTGCCCGGGCGAGCCGGAGCGTGCACTCCTTGTCGAACGCGGCGCCGGAGCGGGGCGTGGTTTCGGAGCCGTCGTTGGTGGCGGCGATGCCGAGGAACTCCACGGGCATGGGCATGGCCCTTTCAGGGATTGCGGCGGCACGCGGGCATGGCGGCATCGCCCTGCGTGCAGGCGTGAGTGAACAGACCGTCAGGCGGACGGGTCGGTGCAGTCGTGACGACGTCGAGCGTCGGGAGAAGCAGAGGTGCGGCAGCGCGCGTGAGGAGAGAATTCGGCCCGCGACGGGGTCACCGAGGGAGGGAAGGGCCGGTCAGACGGCCCGCTGCCGAGTCAGACGCAACACGCGGCGGACCACACTCGACCGAAGTCGATGTGATCGCGCGAGACCAAGCGCGGCTGGGCATTCATGCGACTAATTGAGCAGTACATCGTGGCGCTCGTCAAGCAGCGCCCGGATGCCGGACCGCCCGGGGCCGGCGCCGCCCTGGGCGCTGTTGACACATCGATGCCCTGGGCACATACGATCGACAGCGGATCGGCTCTACCCTGCGCGGCGGCCTTTCCGGCCGCGTTGAGGGACGCGGCGAATGTGACGACGCCGAACCCCGGCCGCACCGTACGCATGCGGCGCCTGTGCCGTTGCGCTCCCTGCGAGTGCCACCGGGTGGTCACCACGCCTGCGATTCCCTCCCCCGGAGAGCCTCTCGATGGTCACGCCTTCCGAAGTCACGCCGGCTCCTGCGACGAAACCCCCGAAACGGGCGAGCGCGCCCGGCCCCGACCTGCCGCGGATCGTGCCGCGCCGGCACGTCGGCCGGTGGCTGACCGCTGCGGTCGCCCTGCTGCTGTTCGCGATGGTGCTCAACTCCGTCGTCCGCAACGACGCCTTCCAGTGGGACGTGGTGGGCCGGTACTTCACCACCGCCGCCGTGCTCGACGGACTGCTGCTCTCCCTTTGGCTGACGGCTGTGGTGATGGTGCTCGGCTTCCTGCTCGGCACCGTGCTCGCGGTGATGCGACTGTCGTCCAACCCTGTTCTGGGCACGCTGAGTTGGGGATATGTGTGGGTCTTCCGGTCCACTCCGCTGCTGGTGCAGCTGCTGTTCTGGTTCAACATCGGCGCCCTGTATCCGACGCTGGGCGTCGGCATCCCGTTCGGCCCGCAGTTCCTCACCGTCAGGACGGTCAATCTGCTCGGCCCCACCCTGACCGCCGTCATCGGCCTGACCCTGCACGAGACCGCCTACGCCGCCGAGGTGGTGCGCGGCGGCATCCTCTCCGTGGACTCCGGGCAGACCGAGGCAGCCCATGCCCTCGGGCTGAGCAGACGCCGCACCCTGCGCCGGATCGTCGTACCCCAGGCGATGCGCTCCATCGTGCCCACGACCGGAAACATGCTGATCGGCACCCTCAAGGGCACCAGCATCGTCAGCGTGCTGGCCGTGCACGACCTGCTGTACTCGGTGCAGCTCGTCTACAACCAGACCTACCAGGTCATCCCGCTGCTGATGGTCGCCACCCTCTGGTACGTCGCGGTCACCACAGTGCTCAGCGCGGGCCAGTTCTACGTCGAGCGGTACTACGCGCGCGGGGACTCCCGCGCCCTGCCGCCGACCCCGCTGCAACGGCTGCGCGGCCACCTGAGCGCCGTGGGCCACCGGCTGAGCGCGGCCACGGCCGCCGACGCCCGCCCGGCGATCGGCGGTGACCGGTGAGCGGCACCCCTTCGCCGGCCGTCCTGGTCGTCGTCGGTGCGGGGCCGCGCGCCACGGGCCTGCTGGAGCGGATCGCCGCCAACGCGCCGGAACTGTGGGACGAAGTAGCGGAGTTGCACATCCACCTGGTGGACCCGCACCCGCCCGGCCCGGGACGCGTCTGGCGTCACGAGCAGTCGGCGCTGCTGCGGATGAACTCCATGGCCGAGGACGTCACCATGTTCACCGACGAGTCGTCCACCATCGAGGGCCCGGTGCGGCCCGGCCCCTCGCTCGCCGAGTGGGCCGCCCAGTTCTCCGGCCGGAGCCCACGCCACACCCCGTACGCCGAACCCGCCGACCCGGACGTGCTCGCCGAACTGTGCACGCTCGACGGGTCCGACTTCCCCACCCGCCGCACCCAGAGCGCCTACCTGGACTGGGTGTTCCGCAGGGCGCTGGCCGAACTGCCGCCCTCGGTCACCGTCGAGTGGCACCGCACCACCGCGACCGCCGTCACCGGTCCGCCGGACGGCCCGCAGTACGTGCACCTCGCCGACCGTGCCACTCCGCTCACCGCCGACCTGGTGGTCCTGGCCCAGGGACACCTCGGCTCCACTCCCGCCGCCGAGTACCGTGACCACGCCGCCTTCGCCCGCCGGCACGGCCGCTTTCACCTCCCGCCCGAGTTCTCCGCCGACGCCGACCTGTCCGGACTGCGGCCCGGCGAACATGTCATCGTCCGCGGCTTGGGACTGGCCTTCATCGACCTGACGACGCTGCTCACCGAGGGCCGCGGCGGCACCTACCGCACCCAGGCCGACGGCACCCTCACCTACCTCCCGTCCGGCCGCGAGCCCGTCCTGCACGTCGGATCGCGGCGCGGGGTGCCGTACCACTCCAAGACGCGCTACCGCCTCCAGGGTCCCCGGCCTCCACTGCCGCGCCACTTCGGCCCCGAGGCGGTCGACGCGCTGCTCGCCGAGGGCCGCCCACTGGACCTGCGGCGCGATGTGTGGCCGCTGATGGCCAAGGAGATCGGCTTCGGCCACTACCACGAGCTCTTCCACGCCCACCCCGAGCGCACGGCCCTCCCCTGGCCGGATTTCGCCGCCGCCTACGACCGCCTGGGCTGGTACGACACCGAGATGGCGGCCCTCGTCGCCACGGCCGTACCCGACCCGGTGGACCGCCTGGACTTCGAGGTCCTGGACCGCCCGCTGGACGGCCTCGCCTTCCCCACGCCGGAGGACTTCCAGGACCACCTGCGCGACCACATCGCCCGGGACGTCACCCGCCGCGAGGACCCGGCGTTCAGCGCCGACCTCGGGGCATTCCTCGCCCTGCTCTCGGTGTACGGGCAACTGCCCCGCCTGGTCGCGGCGGGACGGCTGACCGCGCGTTCCGTCGCCGAGCAACTCGACGGCTGGTGGCACGGCTTCTTCAGCTTCCTGGCCTCCGGCCCGCCCGGCTTCCGCCTGCGCCAGCTGCTGGCTCTGTCCCGGGCCGGGATCGTCCGCTTCCTGGGCGCCGGCATCCGGATCGACACCGACGAGAGCACCGGCACCTTCACCGCTACCGGCCCCACCGTCCCGGGGCACACCCTCCACGCCACCGCCCTCGTCGAGGCGTACCTGCCGGGCCCCTCCCTGACCCGCACCGAGGACCCACTCCTGCGGGGCCTGTATCGGGAAGGCGCACTCGCCGAGGAGGTCATCGCCGACCCCACCCACACCCACCGCTCCGGCCTGCTCGCCGTCTCCCCCACGGACGGCCATGTCATCGACCCGTCCCTCGACAGCCCCCACCCCCGCCGCATCGCCCTCGGCGCCCCCACCAACAGCCGGGCCGTCGCCGCCTTCGCCCGCCCCCGCACCAACGCGCCGGCGTTCCGCCAGAACGACGCGGTCGCCCGCGCGCTCCTGCGTGCCCTGAGAGCCACCGAGGCTGACACGTCTACGTCACCGGTGGACGGCCGGCCTCTCAGAGTCTGAGATATTCCCTACTTTTCCTATTGGATTAGTAGGGAATCCTTGACTGCGACCGTCGGGGGTGCGCAGGATGATGAACATGTCCCCCAAGCAGCAACGGCTCGTTCGTCGTCGGCATGTCGACTTTGGTCACGTCGTCAGTGCCGCCTGCTGCCGCGCGTAAGGCACGCGACTCGCACCTTCGCCCGTGCCACTCCGCTCCCCCCTTCACAGGCGATCAGGCGAAGCCACCCACTTCGCCTGATGGCCCGACACACTCCTGAGGGACAACCGCCATGACCACGGCACTTCCGGCCCAGGCCACCCCACACGATCCGCTCCCCGCCGACCCACCCCATCTTCGCCTGGTGGGCGATACCGCTCAGCGAGCCTCCCAGGGACGCGCTTCCGCGCCGCTCGTCGGCTACCTCGTGCTCGTCCCCGAGGGCACCGATCCCACCGAGCTCTTCGCCAAGGACAGGCCACGGCCCGAGATCCGGCCGGTCGCCGCCGCAGCCTCGGCCCCTGTCCGGCCGACGGCAGACGACGTCATCCACATCGATCCGGCGCGGCATGTCGCTGAGGTCGACGGACGTGAACTCGACCTCACCTACCTGGAGTTCGAGCTGCTGGCGTACCTCGTTCAGCATCCCCACCACGTGCAGGCCCGTGATCGGCTGGTGGCCGCCGTCTGGGGCTACGACCACATCGGCGACGGCCGCACCGTGGATGTCCACATCGCCCGCCTGCGCCGCAAGCTGGGCGAAGCTCACCGGCACCGCATCGTCACCGTTCGGCGCGTGGGCTACAAGTACGTGCCCGACCGGCATGCGAGCTCCAACGCCGCGCCCTGCGGCCGACCTTGAGGAGACCACTTCCATGGGCCTTGCCTCCGCACCGTCCCACCCCGCCTCACCGTCCGACCGAATCGGGCCCGGCCATGCGCACTGGCTGCGCGTGGCCCGCGAGACGGCGGACGACCTGGCCACGGACGCGGCGGCCAGGGAGCAGGCGGGCAAGGCCCCGATCGACGAGGTGTCCCGGCTGCGCGAGGCGGGACTGCTGACGATCCTGGGGCCGACCGAGCCCCAGGGAGACGGCGCGGACTGGCTGACGGCCTACGCCGTCGTCCGGGAGATCGCCGCGGCCGACGGCGCGATCGGTCAACTGCTCGGCTGTCACTACTTCCTGTCGTGCAGCGCCCGGTTCTTCGCCGGGCCCGCTCTCGCCGCGCGGACAGAGGAGCGGTCCGCAGCCGAACAGTGGTGCTGGGGCGGCGGTCTCGCGCGTCAGGAGCCGCCTCTGATGCTGGCCAGGACCTCCAAGGGACTGGTGCTCGACGGTCGGCAGAGCTACACCACCGGGGTCCTGGTCGCCGATCGTCTCGCCGTGCGCGCCGTGCGGGAGGACACGGGTGAACCGCTCGCCGTCGTGGTGGATCCCTCCCGTCGCGGTGTGGTGATCGACAGCGATACCGACCCCTTCGGCCAGCGGCTCGCGGCCGGCGGCAGCGTGGAGTTCGACGACGTACCAGTGGGTGCCGACGACGTGATCGGCTCCCTGTCCGCGGACGAGGACCTACTGTCGCCCCGGGCCGCCCTGGCATCTCCCGTCGGGCGTCTCTTCTCCGCCCAGCTCCTTCTCGGCATGGCCGAGGGAGTGCTCGCCGAAGCCCGTGAGTACAGCAGGACGGGCCACGCACCCTGGCACCCCGCCGCGCCGGCCGGCACCCCGCACGACCCGCAGGTGCACACCGCCTACGGAGAACTCACCGTCCTCACCCGCTCAGCGTCGGCACTCACCGATCAAGCACTGGAAGCCGTGCGAGGCGGCCTCGAGCGTGGCGAAGACCTCACCTACGACGAGTGTGCGGACGTCTCCGCCCTCGTGGCCATGGCCGAAACCGCCGCGGCCCGGGCAGCGCAGGAGTCCACCACCCGCGCCCTCGACATCATCGGCGCCCGCTCCACCTCCGCATGGCTGGGCTTCGACCGGTTCTGGCGCAATGCCCGAACCCACACCCTGTACGAGCCCGTCGCCCACCGGCTCCGCGATGTCGGGGAGTACTTCCTCAACGGCGCTCACCCTCCGTTCGTCCTGCCCGCCTGATCGGGAGGCGGGGACGTTCGGGGAGACCCATTCCGGGGATCGATTCCGTGCTGATGCCACTGGGCCTGTGGCTCATCGGGCGCACCCTCCGGCCCGCCCCGACTCCCTCCGGCCCGCCCCGACTGCGGAACCCTCGCCCCGCGCCATCACCGGGCCGGCCCTCGGCGTCGGTCACCGCCCGTCCAGACCATTGTGAACGCCGCGCTTCATGCGCATGTCGGACCGTTGAGAACATATGACGCGTACGCAACCGACATTGACCTGGCTGGATTTCGCTGAAAGTCTCGTGGCTGTGAGCAAGTCCGAGACCCTCGCCGCGTGCCTGCACGTCGATCTGCGGCGTCAGGCCAGCGCCATCTGTGCCGTCGGTCGCCGCACTCACTGACAGGCACAGCTCCCCTTCGCTCCATTTCACAGTGGGCCTCCACGCAAGGCGCTGCTTTCTCAACAGACGTCGGTCCTCGTCATAGCCATTTCTGCTGAGATCTGTTCTCCACCGTTCGGCGTCTGCCCTTTCCCTTTCCCGTTTCCCGAACAGGAACTTGCCATGGCCACGACGGCATCGACCCGACGCCACTTCCTCACCCTTCTCGGTCTTTCGGCGGTGTCGGTGAGCTGCGGCACGACCGCGTCCGGGACACCGGCCGCCAAGGACCAGACCAAGACGCTGAGATACCAGGGCTGGGCCGGTCAGGTCACGCTGCCCGAACTGGCCGAGGATCTCGGCCATCTGGAGGACGTGAAGCTGAAGTGGGTCGGCAACACGATCAGCGGACCGCAGGACATCCAGTCCGCGGCCACCGGGCAGGTCGACTTCGGCGGCGCTTTCAACGGCGCGGTCGTCAAACTGGCCGCCAACAACGCCCCCATCAAGGCCGTCATCAGTTACTACGGCGCCGACAGGTACGCCTACAACGGCTTCTACGTCCTCAAGGACAGCCGGATCCGCTCGGCCCGGGACCTGATCGGCAAGAAGGTCGGGATGAACACCCTGGGAGCCCACTCCGAGGCCATGCTCGACATCTACCTTCAGCGGGGCGGTCTGTCCCAGGCGGACATCGGCAAGGTCGAGCCGCTCGTGGTGCCCCCGGTCAACACCGAGCAGTCCCTGCGCCAGAAGCAGATCGACGTGGCCGTACTCGGCGGCATCCTGCGCGACAAGGCCCTGGAGACCGGCGGCATCCGCCCACTGTTCACGGACTACCGACTGCTCGGCGCGTTCAGTGCCGGCACGTACGTGATGACGGACCGCTTCCTGAAGCAGAACCCCGACACGGCCCGGACCTTCGTCACCGCCGTGGGGCGGGCCATCGAGTGGTCCCGCTCCACTCCGCACGAAGAGGTCGTCGACCGGATGACGGAGATCGTGAAGAAGCGCGGCCGCAACGAGGACACCGCACCGCTGAAGTTCTGGCGGTCCTACGGCGTCGCGGAAACGGCGGGCCGGATCACCGGCAAGGAACTCCAGTTGTGGATCGACTGGCTGGCCGAGCGGGGCGACATCAAGAAGGGCCAGGTCACGCTGTCGGACCTCTACACCAATGAGTTCAACGCCTACAGGAAGTCCTCCGCCGCGGAGAGCGGGAGCTGATCCCATGCCGACACCCAAGATCGTGTTCGAGGACGTACGGAAGGACTTCACCGTCAAGGACCGCACGGGGGCCGGGCAGACCACCCGTTTCACGGCCCTCGACGGTATCGACCTGAAGATAGCGGACGGCGAGTTCGTCGTCCTGGTCGGTCCCAGCGGCTGCGGAAAGTCGACACTGCTGGAGCTGCTCGGTGGCCTCACCCAGCCCACTGACGGACGGATCCTGCTGGACGGCGCACCCGTCACCGGGCCGGGACTGGACCGGGGCATCGTCTTCCAGCAGTACGCGCTGCTGCCGTGGCGCACGGCGCAGGGCAACGTCGAGTTCGGACTGGAGGCCACCAGCGTCCCACGGCGCCAACGAGCCGCACGCGCCCGGCAGTTCCTGGACCTGGTCGGCCTGACCGGGTTCGAGGACCGCCATCCGCACGAGCTGTCGGGCGGGATGCGGCAGCGGGTGGCGATCGCCCGCAGCCTCGCCTACGACCCCGACGTCCTGCTGATGGACGAGCCGTTCGCCGCGCTGGACGCCCAGACCCGGGAGTCGCTCCAGGACGAACTGCTGCGCATCTGGCAGCGCACCGGCAAGACCGTCGTCTTCATCACCCACGGCATCGACGAGGCCGTCCACCTGGGACAGCGCGTCGCCGTCATGACGTCGAGGCCCGGCCGGATCAAGCAGATCGTGCCGGTCGCCCTCGGCTCCCGTACGGCGACGGACGACCTCCGCTCCAGTCCCGAGTTCGCACGGCACCGCCACGAGATCTGGTCGCTGCTGCACGACGAGGTGGCCAGGGCCCAGCAGTTGGAGATGGAGGAGGCCTCCGTATGAGCTCCACGACCGGCACGACCGCAGAGAAGGCCGACGCGACCCACGCGACCACCACGACCGACGCGGCGAACACGACGGGAAAAGTCCAGGCACCTTCCCTCCTCACCGAGCCCGCCGAGTCCGCCACGTGCCCTGAGGCCGGCACATCCACCGCGCCCCTGCCCGGCGCCTCATCACCCTCGGACGCGCGCCGGGCTCCCTCCCTCATGGCCCGTCTCCGCCGGACAGCGCTGCGGACGGTCCGCCGGCTGCCGTACCTGCTGCTGAAGGGAGCGACCAAGTCCGCGGCCATCGTGGCCCTGCTCCTGCTGTGGGAGATCGCGCCACGAGCCGGTCTGGTGGACCGGACCTTCCTGCCGCCGCTCAGCGAGGTTGCCGACGCCTGGTGGGGACTCGCCGCAGACGGTCAGCTCGCCGACAACGCGCGTGCCAGCCTGGCGCGTTCGTTCAGCGGATTCGGTATCGCCGTTGCCGTCGCCGTACCGCTCGGGCTGCTGATCGGCTGGTACCGGCCGGTCGCCGACCTCCTCGGACCGCTGCTGGAGGTGTTCCGCAACACCGCGGCGCTGGCCCTGCTGCCGGTGTTCGTACTGCTGTTGGGCATCGGCGAGACCTCGAAGATCTCCATCGTGGTGTACGCATGCACCTGGCCGATCCTGCTCAACACCATCAGCGCTGTCCGCCACGTCGATCCGACCCTGTTGAAGCTGGCGAAGTCGATGGACCTGTCCGCGCCCCGGCTGTTCCAGAAGGTCATCCTGCCGGCGTCGGTGCCGGTGATGTTCACCGGCATCCGGCTGGCCGGAGCGGTGTCGATCCTGGTGCTGGTCGCCGCCGAGATGATCGGTGCCAAGGCGGGCCTCGGCTACCTGATCAATACCTCGCAGTACAACTTCGCGATCCCGGAGATGTACGCGGGCGTCATCACGATCTCCGCCATCGGCGTGGCCTTCAACCAGTTCCTGGTGACCGTCGAGCGACGGCTCAGCTCCTGGCGCGTACCCGCGGGCGGCTGACCTGCCCGTCAACGCCCCTCCCCGCTCCGCCCTCTCCCCCTCCCCCTGTCAGCCGCTCCTCTCGCTGCCCCCGATCCGAGGAACCCATGACCGCGCCCAGACCCCGTCAGCCGCACCTCAACGCCTTTCCGATGAACGCGGGCCACCACGACGCCGCCCGGCGCCACTCCCGAACCCAGCCCGAACGCGACACCGACCTGCGCTACTTCCGGCAGCTCGCGCGGACCGCCGAGCGCGGCCTGCTCATCGCCCGCCCCGGCGCCGGACGCGGCCACCGCGTCGAGGCGGACTCGCGGGCGGTCTGGAAGATCATGCCGCCCCATCCGCTGGGCGGCCTGGAGGACTTCGTCGACCCCCTCGTACCGATCCTGCGGCGGCGCGGGCTGTTCCGCACCGAGTGCACCGGCCGCACCCTGAGCGAGAACTACGGCCTGGGCCGCCCCGCCAACCGGCCGGCCGCGACAGCCGCGGGAGAGGAAGTGGCCGTATGACCGGTCTCGACCTCACCACGGACGTCCTGGTGGTCGGTGGCGGCCCCGCCGCCACCTGGGCCGCGCTCAAGGCGGCCCAGGACGGGGCGGACGTGGCCCTCGCCGACAAGGGCTACTGCGGCACCAGCGGCGCCACCGCCTCGGCCGGAACGGGCGTCTGGTACGTCCCCCCGGAGACCACCGCGCGGGAGGCGGCCATGGCGAGCAGGGAGGGACTCGGCGGATACCTGGCCGACCGGCGCTGGATGGCCCGGGTCCTGGACCAGACATACGCCGGGATGAACGAGCTCGCGGCGGCGGGGCGCTACCCGTTCCCGACCGGGCCCGACGGCAAACAGCTCAGGAACGGCCTCCAGGGGCCGGAGTACATGCGCAGGCGGCGGCGATGGCAGCACACGCCCGCTGGATGTACGCGGCCGCACTGGCCCGCACCGAGACCCGCGGTATGGCCAAGCGGCTCGACTTCCCGGCACAGGACCCCGGTCAGCACCACCGCATCACGACGGGCGGTCTGGACCGGGTGTGGACCCGCGTCGAGCCCCTGACGGACGCGTCGGCCACGCCAGCCGCAGCCCTGGAGGTGGCGTCATGATCGAACTGGTCTCGGCGGGACGCTGCATCGCCTGCGACAAGTGCATCAAGGTCTGCCCGACCGATGTCTTCGACCGAGGCGAGGACGGCATCCCGGTACTCGCCCGCCGCGACGACTGCCAGACCTGCTTCCAGTGCGAGGCGAACTGCCCGGCCGACGCCCTGTTCGTCGCACCCCTGACCCACCCGCTGCCCGACGACTCCACCGCCCGCGACGAGGGCCACCTGGACCGTACGGGGCTGCTCGGCAGCTACCGCCGGCACATCGGCTGGGACGAGGCCGCACCCCCGGCGCGCTACGGGCCGTCGGCCCTCCCCTCAGCCCGCCAGGGTCCCAGGGAACCTCCCTGCCCATCACCTCCTGACGACCTCAAGACTGATCGCCCCTCGAAAGGACACCCGCGCATGACCACCAGCACCGCCTTCGGCATCCGCAGGATCGGCGGCCGTATCGGCGCCGAAATCCTCGGCGTGGATCTTTCCACCGACCTCGCCCCCGCCGTCGTCACCGAGATCAACTCCGCGCTCCTGGAACACAAAGCGCTCGTCTTCCGCAACCAGGACCTGGACGACGCGGGCCAGCTCCGCTTCGCCTCCCTCTTCGGTGAGCTGACCACCGCGCATCCGACGGTCCCCTCCGTCGACGGCCAGCCGAACATCCTGCCGGTCGACGGCGACGAGGGGATCCGCGCCAACCAATGGCACACGGACGTCACCTTCGTCCGTACGCCCCCGAAGGCGTCCACGCTGCGCAGCATCGTGGTCCCGCCCTACGGCGGCCACACCCTCGTCGCCAACTCGGCCGCCGCCTACCGGGATCTGCCCGAGCCGCTGCGCGAGCTGGCGGACAAGCTGTGGGCGGTGCACACCAACGACTACGACTACGCCGCCCCGAAGAGCGAGAAAGCGGCCGAGCACCGCAGGCGGTTCGTCTCCCGGAAGTACCGCACCGCCCACCCGGTCGTCCGCGTCCACCCCGAGACCGGGGAGCGCGGGCTGTTCATCGGCGGCTTCGCCCAGAGCATCGTGGGCCTCGGCCCGTCCGACTCCCGCGACCTGCTGCGCATCTTCCAGTCGTACGTCACGCGTCCCGAGAACATCGTGCGCGTGGCCTGGACGCCCGGCGACCTCGTCCTGTTCGACAACCGCATCACCCAGCACTACGCCCCCGACGACTACGGCGACCTGCCGCGCCTGCTGCACCGGGTGACCGTCGCGGGCGACGTCCCGGCCGGTGTCGACGGCACCCTCAGCCACGTGATCGAGGGAGACGACGCCGCCCACTACACCCCGGCCGCGGCCTGAGCACCGCATCCGCTGCGGGCAGACCGCCGGGCAGGGGCATCGGCTCCCGCCCGGCGGTCTGCCCGTAGCCGATGACGCCGAGGTCATACGGGATAATGGACGCATGCGGATCTCAGCCAGAGCGGACTACGCGGTACGTGCCGCACTGCAGCTCGCCGCGTCACGCGATGACGGACCACTGAAGGCCGAGGCCATCGCCGACGCCCAGGACATCCCGCACAAGTTCCTCGAAGGCATCCTGAACGACATGCGCCGGGGCGGTCTCGTGCTCAGCCAGCGCGGCGGCAACGGCGGCTACCGGCTGGCCAAGCCCGCCGAGTCGATCAGCATCGCCGACGTCATCCGCGTCGTGGAGGGCCCCCTGGTCTCGGTACGCGGCGTCCGCCCGACCGAGCTGTCCTACACCGGCCCCGCCGAGTCACTGCTCCCCCTGTGGATCGCGTTGCGGTCCAACGTGCGCGAGATCCTTGAGGGCGTGTCGCTCGCCGACGTCGCATCGGCCCAACTGCCCGCCGACGTAGCCGCATTGACCGACACCCCGAAAGCCTGGGTAAACCCCTGACACGCTGGGCCGTCGAACGAACATCCCAGAGACCGAGATGATCTCGTCCATCATATGAACACCCCCTTGGGGTGAACGCCGCCTTCTGCCACGATCCCTATCAACCAGGTGGGAAAACTAGGGATCGATCCGTTGGGGGGCGGCCATGAGAACGCGGAACCGCGCGGACCTGTCGCTCCCCCTGCTGACCTCGCGCCGCCACATCGACCTCGGCCGCACGTCCAGCGCCATCTGTCGGCTCGCCTGAGGCCGCCGACAGAAGATGCTTCGGTCGGCAGCGTCACCCGCGCCCGCCCACCCCGCACAGCTCCGCTCCCGGATCCGCGACGGCATTCCCGCCGCCGACGGCCGGCGAACAAGGCGCAGGCGCATGCCCATGAGCTGTGCGCCTCGCGCTTTCGCATCTCCCTGATCAGCCCATTCCCCGAGAGGACACCTCCGTGTCTGCCGCAAGACCGCTCACCGCCCTGCGCACCATCGCCGTCGTAGCAGCGCTCCCCCTCCTGCTCACCGCATGCGGCTACGGATCCGACGCCACCGACGACCACAAGCAGACCGAGGTCGCGGCGGACGCCAAGAAGCTCTCCGCCGACGAGGTGAAGATCGGCTACTTCCCCAACCTCACGCACGCCACCGCTCTGGTGGGCGTCCAGGAAGGGCTGCTCCAGAAGGAGCTCGGCGGCACCAAGATCAAGGCCTCGACCTTCAACGCCGGCCCCTCCGAGATCGAGGCGCTCAACGCCGGCTCCATCGACATCGGCTGGATCGGCCCCTCTCCCGCCGTCAACGGCTACACCAAGTCGAACGGCAAGAATCTGCGCATCATCGGCGGTTCCGCCTCCGGCGGCGTGAAGCTCGTCGTCAACCCGAAGAAGATCAAGTCCCTGGACGACGTCAAGGGCAAGAAGATCGCCACACCGCAGCTCGGCAACACCCAGGACGTCGCGTTCCTCAACTGGATCGCGGAAAAGGGCTGGAAGGTCGACGCGGAGAGCGGCAAGGGCGATGTCTCCGTCGTCCGCACGGACAACAAGATCACCCCGGACGCCTACAAGTCCGGTTCCGTCGACGGAGCCTGGGTGCCGGAGCCGACCGCTTCCAAGCTGGTCGCCGAGGGCGCGAAGGTGATCCTCGACGAGGCCGACCTGTGGCCCGGCAAGAAGTTCGTGATCACGAACATCATCGTGTCGCAGAGCTTCCTCAAGGATCACCCGGACGTCGTGGAGGCCGTGCTGCGCGGCTCGGTGAAGACCAACGCGTGGATCAACGCCAACCCGGACAAGGCCAAGGCGTCAGCCAACGCGGCACTGAAGGAAGAGTCCGGCAAGGCCCTGCCCGCCGAGGTCATCGACCCGGCCTGGAAGTCCATCACCTTCCTCGACGACCCGCTGGCCTCGACCCTCGACACCGAGGCGGAGCACGCGGTGAAGGCCGGTCTGCTGGAGAAGCCCGACCTGAAGGGCATCTACGACCTCGCACCGCTCAACAAGGTCCTCAGGGCCGAGGGCAAGGACGAGGCCGACGACGCCGGTCTTGGCGCCGAGTAGCCGAACAGCTGACACACGGCAACCGCCCCGATGAGTACCCAGGAGGTGACGACCATGGCCACCACGGTCGCCAAGGCTGTCCAGGACGCCACGGCGGTGACGCACGCCGCCCGGATCGAGCACGTCTCGAAGTCCTTCCCCGCGCCGGGCGCGCCCGGCGGGCAGCAGCTCGTGCTGGACGACATCACGCTCGATGTCGCACCGGGCGAGTTCGTCACCCTCCTGGGGGCCTCCGGCTGCGGCAAGTCCACCTTGCTCAACCTGGTCGCGGGGCTGGACCTGCCGTCCGCCGGCTCGATCGGCACAGACGGCCGGCCCGCCCTGATGTTCCAGGAACACGCCCTGTTCCCGTGGCTGACCGCGGGCAGGAACGTCGAACTCGCGCTGAAACTGCGCGGCGTCGCCAAACCGGAGCGCCGCGCCGAGGCGGAACGGCTGCTGGATCTCGTACGGCTGCAGGGCGCGCACGGCAAGCGGGTGCACGAACTGTCGGGCGGTATGCGCCAGCGCGTCGCACTGGCCCGCGCGCTGGCCCAGGGCAGCCGGCTGCTGCTGATGGACGAACCGTTCGCCGCGCTGGACGCCATCACCCGTGACGTCCTGCACGACGAACTGACCCGCATCTGGCACGAGACGGGAGTGTCGGTGCTGTTCGTGACGCACAACGTGCGGGAGGCGGTGAAGCTGGCGCAGCGCGTGGTGCTGCTGTCCTCGCGGCCGGGCCGGATCGCCCGGGAATGGACCGTCGGCATCCCGCAGCCGCGCCGCATCGAGGACAGCGCGGTCGCCGAGCTGTCCGTCGAAATCACCGAAGAACTGCGCAGGGAGATCCGCCGCCATGGCCAGCACTGACATCGGCACCGACGCCAGCAAGGCCGGCTCATCGGCAGCCGGGGAGCCCCAGGAAACGCAGGACACGCAAGCTCTGGCGGGGCTGGAGGCCGGACTCGACGCACTGGAATCGGTACAGGCCGGCCGTACACCGCTGCGCGAGACGCTGATACGCAAAGCACTGCCGCCCATCACCGCCGTCGCGCTGGTGCTGGTGGTCTGGCAGCTGCTGGTGTGGGCCGAGGTCGCCCCCGACTACAAGCTCCCCTCACCGTCCGCGGTGTGGGACGAGGTGACCGACGCCTGGCGGCAGGGCACGCTCGTCGACTACATCTGGACATCCGTCTCACGCGGCCTGCTCGGCTTCCTGATGGCACTCGCCATCGGTACGCCGCTCGGCCTGCTGGTCGCCCGGGTGAAATTCGTCAGGGCGGCCATCGGCCCCATCCTGTCCGGACTGCAGTCGCTGCCGTCCGTGGCCTGGGTGCCGCCCGCCGTGCTCTGGCTGGGCCTGAACAACTCGATGATGTACGCCGTGATCCTGCTCGGCGCGGTCCCCTCCGTCGCCAACGGCCTCGTCGCGGGCATCGACCAGATCCCCCCGCTGTTCCTGCGCGCCGGACGCACCCTGGGCGCGACCGGCCTGCGCGGCGCCTGGCACATCGTGATGCCGGGCGCGCTCCCCGGCTACCTCGCCGGACTGAAGCAGGGCTGGGCATTCTCCTGGCGATCGCTGATGGCCGCCGAGATCATCGCCTCCTCGCCCGATCTGGGCGTCGGACTCGGCCAGTTGCTGGAGAACGGGCGCAACAACGCCAGCATCTCGCAGGTGTTCCTGGCCATCTTCCTGATCCTGCTCGTCGGCATCGCCATCGACCTGCTGATCTTCAGCCCTCTGGAGCGGCGGGTGCTGCGCGGCCGGGGCCTGCTGGTCACCCGCTGAGCGACGGAGGGCAAGTAACCGACGCTCCGCCGCACATGCGCCGTGGGCAAGTGCAAGTGCTCAACTGGCAGCCGTTCGACCTGCGAGAACGCAGAGCGGCAGACGAGTCGGGCTGTACGCCGGGTTCTGTTCCGGCGGGTCCTCGCGGGCCCGCCGGCGACGGCCATCCATCTAGGACCGGCGTTGCCGCCGGCCTCGTGCGGTCTACCCGCGGACTCGGGCGGGCAGCCCTCGAACGTCCGCGCAGAGCGCTTTTCACGGCGCTCCTCTTGACCTTGCTCCGGGTGGGGTTTACCTAGCCGCCTGAGTCACCTCAGGCGCTGGTGGTCTCTTACACCACCGTTTCACCCTTACCGGGGACCGAGGTCCCCGGCGGTCTGCTTTCTGTTGCACTGTCCCGCGGGTCACCCCGGGTGGCCGTTAGCCACCACCCTGCCCTGTGGAGCCCGGACGTTCCTCGGGGAGCACCCCGTGAGGGGCCCTCCACGCGGCCGTCCGCCCGGCTCGTCTGCCGTGTCGCCCATGGTACCCGCCGGGGGGCGGTCTTTCGTTCCCTCGCGTTGGCCAGGACCGACCCGGTGAGGATCAGGACGAAGGCGGCCAGGACCGTGGCGGTCGGGGCCTCGTCCAGGATGAGCGCGCCGGCCGCCACCGCGATCGCCGGATTGACGTAGGTGATCACGGAGGCGCGGATCGGGCCACCTTCCTTGATCAGTTCCAGGAAGGCGACGAAGGCCACGGCCGTACAGACGACTCCGAGGGCGGCCAGGGCGGCGAGGGTCTTGGGCATCGGCAGGGCCGCCGGGCGGGTCGCGGCCGCCGCGGGGGCGTAGACGAGGGCGGCCAGGGCCAGGCAGGGCGTGATCAGGTGCAGCGTCGGGACGTCCTTGAGGTGGCGGTCGGCTATCAGCGGGGCCGTCGCGTAACCGACGACCGTGACCAGGACCTCCGCGAGGGAGAGGGCGTCACCGCCGGTCAGGTGGGGGACGGTGAGGACGCCCACGCCGCCGAGTCCGAGGGCGAGGCCCGTGACCCGGCGGGCGCCCAGCGACTCCGCCGTGCCGAAGGAGCGGGACAGCAGGACGCCGACGATCGGTACGCCCGCGATCAGCAGGCCGGCCGTGGAGCTGGAGAGGTGGCGTTCGGCGTCGGTCAGGGTGTACCAGGGGCCGACGATCTCGATGACCGCGAACGCCAGCATCGGCTTCCAGCGCGTCCGCAGGTTCCGGGCGAGGCCGGCTCGGCGCAGGGCGAAGGGAAGCAGGAGGAGCGCGCCGACGGCGCAGCGGGTGAACACCACCACCGACGGGGACACCTCGTCCACCGCCACTTTGATCATCAGATAGGGGATGCCCCAGACCACTCCCATCAGGGAGAACAGGAACCAGCCGCGTGCAGTCATGCGGTGAGTGTCGACCGGCTCAGCGTGCGGCGTCTTGAACGCTGTTGCGGTACACCGCAGGGCTCACCCCGAGCACGCGGCGGAACCAGCGGGTGAGGTGCGCCTGGTCGGCGAAGCCGACGAGGACGGCCGCTTCAGCCGGCCGCAGTCCGGCGTCCAGGAGGGCGCGGGCTCGGGTCACACGGTACTGGGCGAGCCACGCGTACGGCGGCACGCCCATCGTCTTGCGGAACGCGCGGAGCAGCTGGTAGCGGGAGAGGCCGAGGTCGGCGGCCAGGTCGGCCAGGGAGGGCGGGGCGAGGAGTTCGTCGGCGAGGCGGTCGCGGACGGCGAGGGCGACGACTCCGGCGCCGGGGACGGTGTCGTCGCCGGGGCGGGAGGTGGAGTGGCGGCGGGCGAGGGCGGCAAGCAGCCAGGGCAGGCGCGACTCCGCCTCCAGCGGGTCGGGGTGGGCGCTGAGATCGGTGTGCGTGCGGCACAGGGCGGCGGCCAGGTCCGGGTCGTGCAGGACGGGTTCGGGGAAGTGCGGGAGACCGGCGGCCGCGGTGCCGTCGGCGAGGAGGGCGGGGGTGGCGTAGAGGGCGCGGTACGCGTAGCCCTCGGGGGCGGCGGGGCCGCCGGTGTGCATCTCGCCCGGTTCCAGGACGACGATCGAGCCGGGGCCGGACACGATGCGTCCGCCACGGTAGGCGATGACCTCGAGGCCGCCGACGGTGACTCCGACCGTGTACTCGTCGTGCGCGTGGGGAGCGTACTCGTGCCGGTCGAAGCGGGCGGTGAGCAGGTCCAGCGCGGGGCCGCACCGCCCCAGTCGCGCCCTGGTCCAGCGGGCCTGCTCCCGTACGCTCCTCACCTCGCTCCCACCCCCGGCTCCCAGGGGATCAGAGGAAGTCGGCGGTGTCCAGGTCGAAGGCGAAGGGCTCGGGCAGGGCGATGGGCTTGCCCAGGGGGCGGGTGCGGCGCTCCCGGTACTCGTCCTGCTCCGGGTCGCCGAGCAGTGTGATCGAGGAGGTTTCGCGGTCGACGAGGAGGTGCAGGGGGATGCCACCACGGGCGTAGCAGCGGCGCTTGGCCTCGCGGTCCGCCTGCGGCTTGGTGGAGGTCACCTCCACCACCATGGCGACGCCGTCGCACGGCATCCAGGGGCCGGCTCCCCGGTAGAGACGCAGCGCCGTGGGCGCGAAGGTGCCGTTCGGAATGACGTGGTTCTTCGGGCAGGCTCCGCCGCTCCTCAGCTTCAGGCCCTTGTTCCCGGAGAACTGCATGTCGGTCCGGGACCGTCTGATCACCTGCGTCACGATCAGCCCGATGTAGTCCTCGTGGTCCCCGTCCGTCGGCGGCGTCACGACGATCTCCCCTTCGATCAGCTCCGCCCGGAAACCCTCCGGGGTGTCCAGTGCGAGGAACCCCTCCAGCAGGACGTCCGCCTGCGAGATCGGCTCATGGGCCATGGCGGTCACGTCACGCCCCTCCTTCGGTCGCTCGCCAGGCTGGGCCATCGGATGATCACCTGTCCGTGGGATCGGGAACCGTCCCCTCGATCGGGGCGCAGAAGGCGACCGCGGTCGGGCGGCACGACGCACGCTTGACCCTGTCGCGGCGTCAACGTTTCTACTGAGGCCATGCGGATCGGAGAACTCGCCGCCGTCGTCGGTGTCACCACCCGGGCGGTACGGCACTACCACCACCTGGGGCTGCTGCCGGAACCGGAGCGGCTGGGCAACGGGTACCGGGACTACACCCTGCGGCACGCCGTCGTGCTCGCCCGGATCAGGCGGCTGACCGAGCTGGGGCTCGGGCTCGCCGAGGTGCGGGACGTGCTCGCGGACGAGGCCGGCAAGGACCTCGCCGAGGTGCTGACGGAGCTGGACGAGGACCTGGCGCGGCAGGAGGAGGCGATCCGCGAGCGGCGGGCGCGGCTGCGGGCGTTGCTGGAGTCGGAGGCCAGGACGGTCGCCGAGGGCCCGGTCTCACCGGAACTGGCCGCGCTCTTCCGCGCCACCGCCCACCTGTCCGACTCCCCCATGGCCGCCAAGGACCGCGAGATGCTCGCGCTCATCGAGACCTCAGCGTCGCCCGAGGAACGGGAACGGCTGATGGGACTGCTGGGCGGGATGGTCGGGGCGCCGGGCGGGACGGAGCGGGCCGTGACCGCGTACCGCCTGCTCGACGCCCTCGCCGATGCCGGCTCGGACGATCCGCGGGTGGAGGAGGCGGCCCGCGCCCTCGCGGAGTGCGTGCCCGCCGAGCTGGTTCCGGAGGGGGTGGTCCTCGACGGGAGCGACAGCTTCCTGCGGGCCTTCTACGCCGACTTCACCCCCGCTCAGGCCGAGGCGATCCGCCGGACGCTGCGGATCGTGACGGAGGGCCGGTCGTGACAGTGGAACGGGCGGCGCGTGCGGGAGCGGGCGGCGGCTGGAGAGCCGGCCGTGAGCGGAGAATCCGCCGCCGTGAGCGCGGAGACCGTGGCACCGCGAGGGCGGGGCGAAGGGCGGGGCAGATGGTGAAGGCGGCGCGGGTGGGCTGGACGCTGGTGCGGCACGAGGCGCGGCTGATGGCGAGTCTGGGGCTGTGGCTGGCGCGGCGCACGCACGGCGCCCGCGACGGTACGGCTTACGGGTACGCGCGCGGCCAGGGCGCCGTGATGTTCGGATTCGCTTTCGTGTGCGGGCTGGAGACGGTCGCGATGTCCGTGCTGCTGAGCGGCTGGCCGGCCGTGCACGCGGTGGTGCTCTTCCTGGACGTCTACACCATCGTCTTCGTCGTCGCGCTGCACGCCGCGTTCGTCGTACGGCCGCACGTCCTAGAGCCGGGCGGGCTGCGGGTCCGCCGGGCCGTCCACGTGGACCTGCGGATACCGCGGGAGCGGATCGCGTCGGTCCGGCGTGAGCTGCGGATGACGCACGAGAAGGCGGAGGGCGAGCTGGATCTCGCCGTCGGCTCGCAGACGACCGTGACGGTGGAGCTGACCGGGCCGGTCACGCATCTGTCCTTCTTCGGGCGCCCCCGTGAGGTGCGCGTGGTCCGTTTCCACGCCGAGGACGCCGACGGGCTCGTCCGTGCCTTGGTCACCGCGGGACAGAGACCGCTGTAGCCCCTCGCTCCGGTGACACGGTGTCACCGCTGTCGGGCGGCCGAACGGGCACCGCACGTGTCGGGCAGGGACGGGCAGAGCGGGCGGATGCCCGCGAGCGGTACCGGCGGCCTCGCCGCGCACCGGCAGTGGGCGGGCGTGCCTCCCGCGCACCCGGCCATCCTGCGCCGCGCGCTCACCTTCCGGACCCGGCTGCATGGTGTCCTGTCCTGGAGCCGACGGTCACTTCACGGGCCTGGGCTTCGGCCCGGCCCTGCTCCACGGGCACCGAGCCGGAGGGTCCGACCCACGCCGTACCCTGACAGGCGAGCTCTACCCAAGGAGTACGTGTGCTTGTCCTGCTGCCGCCGTCCGAAGGCAAGGCCGCGTCCGGCCGCGGTGCCGCGCTGGACCTCGGGTCGCTGTCGCTGCCCGGGCTGACGGCCGCCAGGGAGACCGTCCTCGACGAGTTGGTGGACCTGTGCGCCGGTGACGAGGACAAGGCGCGCGAGGTGCTGGGACTGAGCGAGGGACTGCGCGGCGAGGTCGCCAAGAACGCGGAGCTGCGGACCGCGGGGGCGCGGCCCGCCGGGGAGATCTACACCGGTGTGCTCTACGACGCCCTGGGCCTGGCCTCCCTGGACGCGGCCGCCAGGAGGCGGGCCGCGCGTTCCCTGCTGGTCTTCTCGGGGCTGTGGGGCGCGGTCCGGGTGACCGACCGGATCCCCTCCTACCGGTGTTCCATGGGCGTGAGGCTGCCCGGGCTCGGCGCGCTGGGGGCGTACTGGCGCACCCCCATGGCCGCGGTGCTGCCGGAGGCGGCGGGCGACGGCCTGGTACTGGACCTGCGGTCCTCCGCGTACGCGGCCGCGTGGCGGCCGAAGGGCGAGCTCGCGTCCCGGACGGCGACCGTGCGGGTGCTGCACGCGCAGGTCGTGGACGGTGTGGAGAAGCGGTCGGTGGTGAGCCACTTCAACAAGGCGACGAAGGGGCGGATCGTGCGCGCCCTGCTGACGGAGGGTGCGGCTCCGGCGGATCCGGCGGAGCTGGTGGAGGCGCTGCGCGACCTCGGTCACGTGGTGGAGGCGGAACCGCCCGCGAGGGCGGGCCGGCCGTGGGCGCTCGACGTGGTGGTGACGGAGATCCACTGACGCGGCTCCTGAGCGGGATCCCGTCGTTGCACGCTGCGCAACGATCTTTGCGCGGGGCGCATGCCGTCGGCACGATGAGGGCCATGACCCCACCGCCGCCGTCCGGTCCGCCCGCCCCGGTCCTGTCCGTCCTGGATCTCGCGCCCGTCGTGCCCGTCGTCGTCCTCGACGACGCGGCCGACGCCGTGCCGCTGGCGCGGGCCCTGGTGGCCGGCGGGCTGCCCGCGGTCGAGGTCACCCTGCGGACGCCCGCCGCGCTGGACGCGATCCGGGCGATCGCCGGTGCGGTGCCGGACGCGGTGGTCGGCGCGGGCACCGTCCTCGACCCGGCGCAGGTGACGGCGTGCGCGGCCGCCGGGGCGCGGTTCCTGGTGAGCCCGGGCTGGACCGACCGGCTGCTGGCGGCGATGCGGGCGTCCGGGATGCCGTTCCTGCCCGGGGTGTCGACCGCCTCGGAGGTCGTGGCGCTGCTGGAGCGGGGCGTGTGCGAGATGAAGTTCTTCCCGGCCCGGGCCGCCGGCGGTACGGCCTATCTGAAGTCGCTGGCCGGGCCGCTGCCCCGCGCCCGCTTCTGCCCGACGGGGGGCATCGGGCCCGAGGACGCCCCCGAGTACCTGGCCCTGCCCAACGTCGGCTGTGTGGGCGGGACGTGGATGGTGCCGCCGGACGCCGTGGCCGCCGGCGACTGGGAGCGGATCGAGTCTCTCGCGCGTGAGGCCGCTGCGCTCGGGCGGCGCGCCTGACGGTTCGTCAGCCCCGGGAGGACACGGCGCCCGCACCGGCCGGGGCGGGCGCCCGACGGCACCCGGCCCCCGGCGTTCCGCCTCGCGGCGAGCGCTTCGATGTCCCGTACCTCACCTCAGGTGCGACGTGTCGTTGAGCAGCCGCACGCTGGCGTTGCCGTCGCTGTAGTACGCCACCGCCGACAGCGAGGCCGCCGACAGCTCCATGCGGAACAGCGACTCCGGCGGGGCGCCGAGGGCGAGGCGGACGAGCGTCTTGATCGGGGTGACGTGGGTGACGATCAGCACCGTGCGGCCCGCGTGGGCCGCGACCAGCTTGTCGCGGGTGGCGGCGATCCGGGTACCGGTGGCCGCGAAGCTCTCGCCGCCGCCGGTGGGCTGGGCGTCGGGGGAGGCCAGCCAGGCGGCGAGGTCGTCCGGGTACCGCTCGCTCACCTCGCCGAAGGTGAGCCCCTCCCAGGCGCCGAAGTCGGTTTCGCGCAGGCCGTCGTCGACGGTGACGTCGAGCCCGAGGCGGGCGGCGACGGTGTCCGCGGTCTCGCGGGCACGGGCGAGCGGGGACGACACCACGGCCTGGATCGTGCCGCGCCGCGCGAGGGCCGCCGCGGCCCGCTGGGCCTGCTCGCGGCCCACCGCGGAGAGGGACGGGTCGGTGCCACCGCTGCCGGAGAACCGCTTCTGCGGGGTCAGCGGGGTCTCACCGTGCCGCAGGAGGACGAACGTGGCGGGCGCCCCGAGGTCCGCGGGAGCCCAGCCGGGCGTGGCGACCACGCGCGCCGCCCGCGCGTCGGCACCGGCGCCCGCGTCGTCGCGCGGCGCGGCAGCCGGGGCAGCGGCGGCGGACGGCGCGGGCGCCGGTGCCGACGCGGGCGCCCACCGTTCGCCGCGCCCGCCGGCGTCCATCGCCTCGTTGGCCAGGCGGTCGGCCCGCTTGTTCCGCTCGCGCGGGATCCACTCGTACGTCACCCGCTCGGGCGGGAACACCCGGGCCGCCTCGGCGGCGAGCGGCTTGAGGTCGGGGTGCTTGATCCTCCAGCGGCCCGACATCTGCTCGACGACCAGCTTGGAGTCCATGCGGACGTGGACCGCGGCCGCCGGGACCAGCGCGTGCGCGGCGCGAAGACCGGCCAGCAGACCCCGGTACTCGGCCACGTTGTTGGTGGCGACGCCGAGGTACTCCGCGGCTTCGGCGAGGGTCTCCCCCGTCGCCGCGTCGACCACGACCGCCCCGTAGCCGGCGGGCCCCGGGTTGCCCCGCGACCCGCCGTCGGCCTCGACGATGAACTCCCGCACGTCGTCCGCCCCTTACTGCTACAGGCCGGACTCGGCGGTGCGCACCAGGATGCGGCGGCAGTTCTCGCAGCGCACGACCGTGTCGGGCGCGGCCGAACGGATCTCGTTGAGCTCGGTGATGGCGAGTTCCTGGCGGCAGCCCTGGCAGGTGCGCTGGTGGAGCTCGGCGGCGCCGATGCCGCCCGGCTGCGCCCGCAGCTTGTCGTAGAGCTTGAGCAGGTCGGCGGGGACGGAGGCGGCGACGACCTCGCGCTCCTTCGTCACCGAGGCGGCCTCGCCGTCGATCTCCTCGAAGGCGGCGTCCCGGCGCCCGGTGGCGTCGTCGATCCTCGCCTGGACGGAGCCGACGCGCTCGGTCAGTTCGGCCACCCGCTCCTGCGTGGACTCACGGCGCTCCATCACCTCCAGGACGACGTCCTCGAGGTCGCCCTGCCGCTTGGCGAGGGAGGTGATCTCGTGCTGCAGGTTGGCCAGGTCCTTCGGCGAGGTGACCGCGCCCGAGTCGAGGCGCTGCTGGTCGCGGGCGGCGCGCTGGCGCACCTGGTCCACGTCCTGCTCGGCCTTGGTCTGCTCGCGGGCGCAGTCGCTCTCCTCGGTCTGCGCGGCCACCAGGAGGTCGCGCAGCTGCGCGAGGTCCTTGGTCAGCGACTCGATCTCGGCGTGCTCGGGAAGGGACTTGCGCCGGTGCGCGAGCTGCTGCAGGCGGACGTCGAGGGCCTGGACGTCGAGGAGTCGGATCTGGTCGGCGGGCGCGGCGTTCAGTTGGGGGCTCCCAGGGTTTCTGTGGCGGGTTTCGGGGTGGACGCCGCGTGGGCGGTCCAGGGATCGGTGACCGTCGTGGAGACGTGGACGCGAAGGCCCCATCCGTGCCGGTCGGAGATCTCGTCGAGCTGGGCTGCCGCCAGCTCGCACCAGGGCCACTCGGTGGCCCAGTGCGCCGCGTCGAGCAGCGCGAGGGGACCGTGGGCGCGGTCCTGCGTGAACTCGGACGCCGGATGGTGGCGCAGGTCCGCGGTGAGGTACGCGTCGACGCCCGCGGCCCGTACGGCGTCGAAGAGGCTGTCGCCGGAGCCGCCGCTGACGGCGACCCTGCGGACGACGGCGTCCGGGTCGCCCGCGACGCGGACGCCCTGCGCGGTGGCCGGCAGCCGCTCGGCGGCGCGGCCGGCCAGTTCACGCACGGTCAGCGGGTGGTCCAGTTCGCAGACCCGGCCGAGGCCGCGGCGCCCGGCGGGGTCGCCGGGGTCGGCGACCAGGGGGCCGACGACCCTGAGGTCCAGCGCACCGGCGAGGGCGTCGCTGACGCCGGGGTCGGCCTGGTCGGCGTTGGTGTGGGCGACGTGCAGGGCGATGTCGTTCTTGATGAGCGTGTGCACCACGCGGCCCTTGAAGGTGGAGGCCGCGACCGTGGTCGTCCCGCGCAGGTAGAGCGGGTGGTGGGTGACCAGCAGGTCGGCGCCGAGCTGCACGGCCTCGTCGACGGTCTCCTGCACGGGGTCGACGGCGAACAGGACCCGGGTGACGTCCTGGCCGGGGGCGCCGACGACGGTGCCGACCGCGTCCCAGGACTCGGCCCGTTCGGCGGGCCACAGGGTCTCCAGCGCGGCGATGACTTCAGACAGACGGGGCACGAGTGCAAGGCTACCTGGCTGTTTCCCACGGCTGAACCGGCGCGGTGCGCGGGGCCGGGCGGCCGGGAACCCCGTCCCTCCGGAAGCACACGGCCGAGCCCGCACCCGTGGCCCGGCCTCAGAAGCCGTCCTCGTCGAGGAACTCCGTGTCCTCGCCCTCTTGCT
>NZ_JBSFNN010000071.1:0-36570 GCF_053587115.1 Streptomyces sp. NPDC003697 | reverse complement strand
CGGAGGGGGGGCGCGGCGGGGGCGGGCCCGGGGCCGGTCCCCCGCGCCGGGGGCGGTCGCGGAGGCCTCGTCGGTGACGACGGGCAGTTCCCGGTACGTCACCTTGATCTTTGCGGCGGCGCGGCGCGCGGTCTCCGGGTGGTCGGCGGCGACGATCGCCACCGGCTCGCCGTGGTGGCGCACCTTGCGGTGCGCGAGGACCGGGGTGTCCTGGATCTCCAGCCCGTAGGTCCGCACGTCGGTCGGCAGGTCGTCGTACGTCATGACCGCGTGGACGCCCGGTGTCGCGAGGGCTTCGCCCGTGTCGACGGAGACGATCTCGGCGTGCGCGACCGTGGAGCGCAGGATCTGGCCCCAGAGCATGTCCTCGTGCCACAGGTCGGAGGAGTACGCGAACTCGCCGGTGACCTTGAGGATGCCGTCGGGGCGGAGGGTGGACTCGCCGACGCCGCCGGTGGTCGGCGAGGACTGGGTGATCCTGGTGGGGGCGCCGGTTGGGGCGCCGGCGCGTGCGGGCGGGCCGGGCTGCTCGGGGTGCGGCATGTCAGGCCCCCTCGGACTGGCGGGCGGCCGCGAGGCGGACCGCGTCCATGATCTTCTCGTAGCCCGTGCAGCGGCACAGGTTGCCCGACAGCGCCTCGCGGATGTCCGCGTCGGTCGGGTTGGGGTTGCGCTCCAGCATCTCGTCGGCGACGACCAGCAGACCGGGGGTGCAGAACCCGCACTGGACGGCGCCGGCGTCGACGAACGCCTGCTGGACCGGGGACAGCCGGGCGCCCTCGCCGGTCCGGGATCCGGTGCCCTCCGCCCGCCACTGCCGGGCCCGCTCCACGGAGGTGCCGTACGCGCCGGTGGCGCCGGAGCGCTGCTCGGCGAAGTCCGCCAGGCCCTCCACGGTGAGGACCTCGCGGCCCTCGGCCTGGCCGGCGGCGACCAGGCAGGAACAGACCGGCACGCCGTCCAGGCGCACGGTGCAGGAGCCGCACTCGCCCTGCTCACAGGCATTCTTGGACCCGGGCAGGCCGAGGCGCTCGCGCAGGACGTACAGCAGGGACTCGCCCTCCCAGACGTCGTCGGCCTGCTGCGGGCGTCCGTTGACGGTGAAGTTCACGCGCATCAGGCGGCTCCCTCGACGGTGCGGCGGCCGCCGCGGTACGACTCCCAGGTCCAGGTCAGCGTCCGGCGGGCCATCACGCCGACCGCGTGCCGCCGGTAGCCCGCGGTGCCCCGGACGTCGTCGATCGGGTTGCAGGCGGCGGAGCACAGCTCGGCGAACCGCCGGGCCAGCGACGGGGTGACGACCTTCCCGTTGTCCCAGAACCCGCCCTCCTCCAGGGCCGCGCCGAGGAACTCCTCGGCGGCCGTCGCGCGGACCGGGGTGGGGGCGGCCGAGCCGATCCCGGTGCGGACCGTGCGGGTCGCCGGGTGCAGGGCGAGGCCGAAGGCGCACACCGCGATGACCATGGCGTTTCGGGTGCCGACCTTGGAGAACTGCTGCGGCCCGTCGGCCTTGCGGATGTGCACGGCGCGGATCAGCTCGTCGGGCTGGAGCGCGTTGCGCTTGACCCCGGTGTAGAAGTCGTCGATGGGGATGCGGCGGGTGCCGCGCACCGACTCGGCCTCGACCTCGGCGCCCGCGGCGAGCAGCGCCGGGTGGGCGTCACCGGCGGGCGAGGCGGTGCCGAGGTTGCCGCCGACGCCGCCGCGGTTGCGGATCTGCGGGGAGGCGACGGTGTGCGAGGCGAGCGCGAGGCCCGGCAGTTCGGTCCTGAGGTCCGCCATGATCCGGGTGTACGGCACGGAGGCGCCGAGCCGGACGCTGTCCGCACCGACCTCCCACTCGTACAGGTCGCGGACGCGGTTGAGGTCGAGGAGGTAGTCGGGACGGCGGTGGTCGAAGTTGATCTCCACCATCACGTCGGTACCGCCCGCGATCGGCACAGCGGTGGGGTGCTCGGCCTTCGCGGCGAGCGCCTCGTCCCAGCTGGCGGGGCGAAGGAAGTCCATGGCCGGCTCTCTTCCTCGTCTCGTGAGTCGTACAGGACCGAGCCGATCGCCGTGCGGCGGTGCGGGCTCGCTGGAGTGCTGTTGACGGGGAGTGGGCCCAGTACACCGCCGCTGCTCCAAAGGGGTCAGTCACGGAAACCATGAAGGAGTTCGCTGGCCAGCGAAGTCATCTTGTAGATTCGTATGAACAAAGGTCCCGGGTGGCCCCTTCGTTTTCCTCCGTTCCTCCGGATCCATCAGGAACGAAGGAGGCAAGGACGCGGGGCCGCCTCCGGCGGAGCCCGCCGGCCGGGCCCACCCGGAGGATCATCGTAGTTTTCGAGACAAGGAACGGCGGCGACGAGAATGCGGCTGCGCGCACTGCTGGACACCGACGCGCTGGGCCTCAAGCTGCTCGGCGGTGAGGACGAGCTGGACCGCACCGTGCGGGGCGTCATGACGACCGACCTCAGGGACCCCAGCCGCTACCTCTCCGGCGGCGAGCTGGTCCTGACCGGGCTCGCCTGGCGCCGGGACGCCGCCGACTCCGACTCGTTCGTCCGGATCCTGGTGCAGGCCGGCGTCGCCGCGCTGGCGGCCGGTGAGGCCGAACTCGGGGACGTGCCGGAGGACCTGATCAGGGCGTGCGCCGAACACCGGCTGCCGCTGTTCGCGGTGCACGAGTCGGTGGCCTTCGCGACGATCACCGAGCACGTGGTGCGCCAGGTGTCCGGCGAGCGCGCCGGCGACCTGGCCGCGGTGGTGGACCGGCACCGCCGCATGATGACCTCCGGCCCGGCGGGCGGCGGCCCCGAGGTGGTCCTGGACCTGCTCGGCTCCGACCTGGACCTGCGGGCCTGGGTGCTCTCCCCCACCGGCCGGCTCGTCGCGGGCCCCGGGCTCGGGGGCCCGCCGCTGCCCGCCGAGGTCGCCGCCCGCCTCGCCGCGGAGCACCTCGCGGCCGCGCGCACCGGCCGGCGCGCCCCGTACCGGGTGACGCCGGGCCCGTCGCCGTCACCGACGTACTCCCTCTTTCCCGTCCGCGGCGGGGGGCAGAGCCCGGCGGCGACCGGGGCAGCCCGCTCCCCGCAGGAGCCGCGCGACGTGCGGGAGACGGTGCTGTCGGAGTGGCTGCTGGCCGTCGAGGCGGACGCGGCCGACTGGCCGGCCGAGCGACTGGACCTGCTCCACGGCGTCACCCAGCTGATCGCTGTGGAACGGGACCGGCGGGACGCCGCCCGCACCGTCCGGCGGCGGCTCGCGCAGGAGGTGCTGGAACTGGTGCAGACGGGCGCGGCGCCCGCCGAGATCGCCGCCCGTCTGCGGGTCGCGGCGCCGGTGCTGCTGCCCGGGCTGGGGGCGGCGCCGCACTGGCAGGTGGTCGTGGGCCGCGTGGAGTGGGACGAGGTGGCGGACGGGGACGCGGGTTCCCCGGACGGGGGCCGGGGGATAGACGGCGGACCGGTCGCCCAGTCGCTGCTCGAGGAGATCCTGGTCGACCCGCCCGCGAGCTCCGCGAGCCGGGGCCCCTCCCCGTCGGCGGGCTTCGAGACCCCGGACCGCATCGCCGTCGCCCACGCCGGCGGCGAGGCCGTCGCACTCGTCCCGCTGCCCGCGGTCTCGACGGAGCACGACGGCTCGGAGAACGGGATCGTCGCCGACGCCCTCCTGGAGTCCGTCCGCGACCCGCTGTCGGCCGGCCTCGACGGCGACGGGCGGGTGACCCTCGGCGTCAGCGCGGCCGTGCACTCGGCGGAGGGGCTGCGCGGGGCGCTGGAGGAGGCGCGGCACGCGCGCCGGGTCGCCGCCGCGCGGCCGGGCCGGGTGTGCGCGGCGGGCCACCAGGAGCTGGCCTCGCACGTGCTGCTGCTGCCCTTCGTGCCCGACGACGTGCGCCGCGCCTTCACCGCCCGGCTGCTGGACCCGCTGCGCGACTACGACCGCCGGCACCGGGCCGAGCTGATCCCGACGCTGGAGGCGTTCCTCGACTGCGACGGGTCCTGGACGCGGTGTGCGACCCGGCTCCACCTGCACGTCAACACGCTGCGGTACCGCGTGGGCCGCATCGAGCAGTTGACGGGGCGTGACCTGTCCCGGCTGGAGGACAAGCTCGACTTCTTCCTCGCCCTGCGCATGAGCTGAGGCCAGAGGCGGCGCACAGCGGCACCGCGCCACGCGCCGCCCATGGCCCACGACTTTGTGAAATCCTTCACCCACCCCCTTGGCCGGGCCACGGGATTCGTGCTGAGATGCCGCCACCACTCAAAGCTCGATGGCGTGCTCGGGGAGGGCAACGTGGCGCATACCGCCATGTCTGGTGACGGAACGACCGCAGGTGACGATCCCCTCCAGACCGCGGTATGGCGGCTGCGCTCGCGGGCGTGCTGGGCCGACGCGGCGGCACTGCTCCAGCCGGTCACCGCGGCCGCGGCCCTGCAGCGGGCCGCGCTGCTCGTGGAGCGCTGCCTGTACACGGAGCGGGGCTGGGAGGAGGCCGAGGACGCGCTGCGCACCGCGGAGGCCCAGGCCCGGAGCGACGAGGAGCGCGGCGCCGCCGCTTGTGAACGCGGTCACCTCGCCTACACGGCCACCCTGCACCGGGTACGGGACCGCGCCGACGAGGCACGGTCGGCGCTGGGACGCGCGGCGGCGCTGATTCCGCCGGACGCGCCGGGACGCGCCCTGCTGGACTTCCGGCGGGGTCTGCTCGCCCAGAACCTGACCGGGTCCCCGCAGGCCGCCCGCGCCGCCTACCGCCGGGCCCACGCGGGCGCCACCGCCCACTCCGACCCCCTGCTGCTGTCCTTCACCTGGCGGCACCTGGCCGGGCTGGCCCTGCGCGACGGCGAGCTGGCCGAGGCCCGGCACGGCTTCGCCGAGTCCCTGCGCATCCGGGAGGATCTGGGCTACCTGGTCGGCACGGCGCCCGCGCTGGTGTCCCTCGCGGACGCCGAGGACGAGCCGGAGGCGACCCGGCTGCGGGAGGAGGCACGGCGGCTGTTCCGGCTGCTGGGGGGCGTGCCGACGTGGCTGGCGCGGCAGCTCGCGACGGCACCGCCCGCGGCGGGAGCGGCGACGGCCTGAGGCACGACGCCCGGCGGGGCCCTTCAGCCCGCGGCCGGGCCCCGCCGATCCCCGGCCGCGCGCGCCGGGCCCCGCGCCTTGAGCCGCATCGTGCGCCGGTCCCCGCACCTTGAGCCGCCGGGAGCGCCGGCCCCGGGCGCGGCCGCCGGCCCACCGGCCCACCAGCCCCACCAGCCCCACCAGCCCCACCAGCCAGGATGCGTGGGGCCTGTGAGGCGGCAGCGCCCGGGGGACGGAAGCCGCCGACGCGGTGGCCCCGCGAGGCTTTCAGTCGCCGACGCCCCCGCTGCCCCACAGCCCGACCGGGCCTCTCGAACGGGCCCGTTCAGCCCGCGGCGGGGGGCCTGGCGGCGGAAGCCCCCGGGACGGCCGCGGCAGACGCACGGCGCCCGAGAGACCCCCCGGCCGCCGCCGGCGCACGGTGCCCCGCGGGACCCTTCCGCCGCCGCATCGTCCAAGGGGAGATCCCTCAGCCGCTGCCGGTGACGTGCTCGCGTGCCAGCATCCGCACCACGTCCAGGTCGCACGCGATCAACGCGTCGAGCAGTGCCGTGTGCTCCGCCGCGTCCGCCACCAGTTCCGCACGGGCGGGCCGGGCGGAGCCGCCGACCAGCGGCCACTGGGCCCGGCGGTGCAGGTCCTCGGCGAGCCTGACGAGCTGTTCGTTTCCGGCCAGGGACAGCACCGCGCGGTGGAAGGCCCGGTCGGACTCGGCGTACGTCGCCCGGCAGCCGGAGGCCGCCGCGCGCATGGTGGCCTCGGCGAGGGGCCGCAGTTCGGCCCAGCGCTCCCCCGGCACGGTGCGGGCCAGCCGCAGCACGACCGGCACCTCGACCAGGGCCCGCACCTCGGCCAGCTCCGCGAGCTCGCGGGCGCCGCGCTCGACCACCCGGAAACCGCGGTTGGGCACGACCTCGACGGCGCCCTCCAGTGCGAGCTGCTGCATCGCCTCCCGCACGGGCGTCGCGGAGACCCCGAAGCGGTCGCCGAGCGCGGGCGCGGAGTACACCTCGCCCGGCCGCAACTCACCCGACACCAGCGCCGTGCGCAGGGCGTCGAGGATCTGGCCGCGCACGGAGGACCGCTGCACGGCGGCCCGCGGACGCGGTACGGACGCCTCGCCGTGCGTGTGCTCCCCCCGGGCGCCTGCGGCCGTGACCTCACGATCACCTCGGGCACCCGCGGCGGGAACACCACGATCCCCCGGCACGCCCGCGGCCGGAACACCACGATCCCCCGGCACGCCCGCGGCCGGAACACCACGATCCCCCCGCACACCCGCGGCCGGAACCTCACGTCCGCTCCGGGCGTTCACGGCCGGGACGTCGCGCTCGCGCCACGCCTCCGCCGATCCCGGGGGCGGCGGCACGCCCGGCACCGCCGGCGTGCCCGCCGCGGTCGGCCGGCCGACCGCTCTCCCGGTCCCGGAGTCCTGCGCGCCCTGCTTCACGGTCCTCCTCCGGGCTTGTGGGTGCTTGGGGTCATTACGACGGGTTGTTACTCGTGCGTCAAGCACCTTAGGGGTCCGAGGCCAAAGGTTCACATTCCGCAGAGGTCAAGTAAGGTTTGCCTAACCTATCGTCAACGGCGAATCGGTGGTTCCGGCATGCCTGTCCTCGCCTCGGCCGCAGCGGACGCGTACACCCGCCTCACCGAGGCCTTTCCCGGCCTGGCCGTCGTGGAACTGGGCCCCGGGGACCCGGCTCCCGCAGGCGGCGGCTGGGCGTCGGCCGCCTCGCTCGCCGAAGGCGGGAGCGGACTCGACACGTTCCTGGCCTGGGACGGCGCCCAGGTGGCCCGGGACTACGGGGCGGTGCCGCGCCCGGACGTCGTCGCGAGCTTCGGGCTGCACCGCTACGCCTGGCCCGCGTGCCTGCTGTTCACGATGCCCTGGTTCCTGCGCCACAGGGTCCCCCGCCTGCCGGTGACGGACGTCTGGTACGACCGCGAGGCCGGCCGCATGGCCGTACGGACCGGCCCCTTCGCCTGCCTGCCCGACGACCCGGCGGCGGCGCTGCCCGGCGCGCGAGTGGTCCGCGACGAAGAGGCGCTGCGGGCCGAACTGCGGGCGGCGGTCGCCGAGCACCTCCGGCCGGTCCTCGCCGGCTTCGGCCCGCGCATGCGGCGCCGGGACCGCGCCCTGTGGGGCATGGCGACCGACGAACTGGTCGAGAGCCTGTGGTACGTCGCCCACCTCCTCGGGGAGCGGGAACGGGCCCGGCGTGAACTGGAGTCGCTGCTGCCGGGTTCCACCGCGCCGTACGTCGGCTCGGCGTCCTTCCGGGAGCTGACCGGCCCGGACGGCGAACCGCTGCCGACGCGGGACCGGGTGAGCTGCTGCATGTTCTACACCCTGCGCCCCGAGGACACCTGCGCCACCTGCCCCCGCCTGCGCGACCCCGAGCGCGCCGCCAAACCCGCCTGCCCGCAGGCCGCCTGACCGGCCATCAGGTCCTAGGCAGCCCGGTCCGTCCCGTAAGATCGTCCGCGAGCGGGACATCCGGACGGTCACACGTGTTCACACGTTCCTCACTTCTCGCGGGAACTTTCCGTGGAACCGCCCGTCCGGGTAGTCTTATTCGAACTCAACTCCCGCCCCTCAAGCGGCAGTTCGAGCAGAACGCCGTCCTGGGCATCCCCTTGCACCTCCTTGGCGGCCTCTTGCCCCGAAACCCCCTGAGGGACGGCGGGATTGGGCCACCATGGCGGGCGTTACGCCCTATCCCAATGCAAGGGACCCCAGATGAGACTGACCGACATATCGCTGAACTGGCTGCTTCCGGGCGCCGTACTGCTCCTGGGCATGCTGGCGGCGATGGCGGTGCTCCGGCGCGGCAAGCGCTCCTCCGGGGAGAACGCGAGCGCGGACGACTCGTGGGAGCGCAGCGAGGAGCGCCGCAGGCGCAAGGAGGCCATCTACGGCACCGCCTCCTACGCGCTTCTGTTCTGCTGTGCGGCGGTCGCCGCCGCACTCTCCTTCCACGGCCTGGTCGGCTTCGGCGAACAGAACCTCGGCCTCTCCGGCGGCTGGGAGTACCTGGTGCCGTTCGGCCTGGACGGCGCGGCGATGTTCTGCTCGGTACTCGCGGTGCGCGAGGCCAGCCACGGCGACGCGGCGCTCGGCTCCCGGATACTGGTGTGGACGTTCGCGGGTGCCGCGGCCTGGTTCAACTGGGTGCACGCGCCCCGGGGCGCCGGCCACGCGGGCGCTCCGCACTTCTTCGCCGGCATGTCCCTGTCGGCGGCCGTGCTGTTCGACCGGGCGCTGAAGCAGACCCGCCGCGCCGCGCTGCGCGAGCAGGGCCTCGTCCCGCGTCCGCTGCCGCAGATCCGCATCGTCCGCTGGCTGCGGGCCCCCCGGGAGACGTACAGGGCCTGGTCGCTGATGCTGCTGGAGGGTGTGCGCAGCCTGGACGAGGCGGTCGAGGAGGTCCGCGAGGACGCGCGCCAGAAGGAGCAGACGCGGCGGCTGCGGCGTGAGCAGGACCGCGTCGAGCGCGCGCAGCTCAAGGCGATCAGCCGGGGGCACCGGGGCTTCCCCGGCCGCGGCGGCCGGCCGGTGGAGACCCAGGCGCTGGAGCGCGGGCCCTCGCAGGCCTCCGCGGAGCCTGCCCTATCTACGGCGGAGCAGCTGCCCGTCCGGTCGCGTCCCTCGCTGCAGCCGGTCCGCAAGGGGTCCGACCCCATCACGGTCGACCTCACCGCGGAGGACGACACAATGGCCCTGCCGCGACTTGACTCCCTGGAGCGCAAGCTCAAGGACCTGGAGCAGCAGTTCGGCTGATGCCGGACGGTCCCGGGAGGGGGCGCGGCCCGCGCGGGCCGCGCCCCCTCCCGTTGTTCGCACCCTCCCGGTCTTCAGGCCCGCCCGTGGTCACGCGGCGTCCGCCCCCAGCTCGAACCAGACCGACTTGCCGGTTCCGTATGCGCTGACGCCCCAGGAGTCGGCCAGGACCTGCACGAGCAGGAGCCCCCTGCCGTTCGTGCTCTCCCCGGCGTCGGGCGCGTACGGCCTCGGCCCGCGCGCCACGGAGTCCCGTACCTCGACGCGGAGCCCGCACGACGACACGGTGGCCGTCAGGACCGCCTCGTCGTCGGTGTGGACGAGGGCGTTGGTGACGAGCTCGCTGGTCAGCAGCTCCGCCACCTCCGAGCTGCCCGGCTTTCCCCAGTGCCGCAGCAGCTCGCGCAGCGCCCGGCGCGCCTCGGGCACCGCCCGCAGATCCGCCCGCCCCAGCCGGCGTCTGAGCTGGGGCGCCGGGATCCGTCCCGGGTTGTCGTCGGACTGCTCCTGAACCGCCTGTGGTGAGGAGGCCCCGATGGTCATCGGACCGCCCCGCCGTACCTGCCTCTTCATGACCCCCCGCTCGCGTGCCCCTGTGGGTGTAGCTCCAGCTCGAACACGTTCACGGCATGCATGCCCTGGCGACGGCAGGGCAGTCATCCGGTTTTGTCAAGAGCCGCGTGTTCGGCCACGGGTGGGCAGGGCCGGAACGGGCCACACGCCGTTCGTCCCCTTCCGCCCGGCAGGCGCAGGCGTCCCTCGCGACCCCCGCGTTCCTCCGCACAGCGGCATCCGGGCGCGGGCAAACGTCCTCAGGGCCCGCCACCCCCCGCAGGTGGGGCGCATGGGCGCCGTGCGGGGCGCACGACCCGGCGCACGATCGGCGCCCGCATCACGGGATCACCACCGGCGACGCCCGCCGTGCCCCAGCCGAGATTGGCCGGACTGCGACGGTTCCGGGGCGGCGGCGACGGTTCCGGCACCGCGTCCGGGCGCCGGCTGCCGTACGGCGCCCGGCCGCGGCGCCCGGGGTTCCGCGGCGACGGGCGCGGGTGGCTACGGCCGGGGCACGTTGCGCAGGTTGGACCGGGCCATCTGCAGCATGCGGCCGACACCGCCGTCCAGGACGATCTTCGAGGCGGACAGGGCGAACCCGGTCACCATCTCGGCGCGGATCTTCGGCGGGATGGACAGGGCGTTGGGGTCCGTGACGACGTCGACGAGGGCCGGGCCCTTGTGCCGGAAGGCGTCCGTGAGGGCTCCGACGAGTTGTTTGGGCTTCTCCACGCGGATGCCGTGGGCACCGCAGGCGCGGGCGACCGCGGCGAAGTCCGGGTTCCTGGTCGCCGTCCCGTACGCGGGCAGGCCCGCCACCATCATCTCCAACTCCACCATGCCCAGCGACGAGTTGTTGAACAGCACGACCTTCACCGGCAGGTCGTACTGCATCAGGGTCAGGAAGTCGCCCATCAGCATGGAGAATCCGCCGTCGCCGGACATGGTGACGACCTGACGCCGCCGGTCGGTGAACTGCGCGCCGATCGCCATCGGCAGCGCGTTCGCCATCGACCCGTGCGAGAAGGAACCGATGATGCGGCGCCGCCCGTTGGGCGAGATGTACCGCGCCCCCCACACGTTGCACATCCCGGTGTCGATCGTGAAGACGGCGTCGTCGTCGGCCACCTCGTCCAGGACCGCGGCGACGTACTCGGGATGGATGGGGACGTGCTTCTCGACCTTGCGCGTGTAGGCCTTCACCACACCCTCGAGCGCGTCCGCGTGCCTCTTCAGCATCCGGTCGAGGAAGCGCCGGTTCTGTTTGGTCCGCACGCGCGGGATCAGGCAGCGCAGCGTCTCCCGTGCGTCGCCCCACACCGCGAGGTCCAGCTTGGAGCGGCGGCCGAGGCGCTCCGGCCTCACGTCGATCTGGACGATCTTCACGTCGTTCGGCAGGAACGCGTTGTACGGGAAGTCGGTGCCGAGCAGGATCAGCAGGTCGCACTCGTGGGTGGCCTCGTAGGCGGCGCCGTAGCCGAGCAGCCCGCTCATGCCGACGTCGAACGGGTTGTCGTACTGGATCCACTCCTTGCCGCGCAGCGCGTGTCCGACCGGTGCCTTGACCTTCCCGGCGAACTCCATCACCTCGGCGTGCGCGCCGCGCGTCCCGCTGCCGCAGAACAGGGTGACCTTCTCGGCCTGGTCGACCATCTCGACGAGCCGGTCGATCTCGGCGTCGCCGGGGCGGACGGTGGGCCGGGAAGTGACCAGCGCGGTCTCGGCGGCCTTCTCGGGCGCGGGCTCGGCGGCGATGTCACCGGGGAGGGACACCACACTGACCCCGCCGCGGCCGACCGCGTGCTGGATCGCGGTCTGCACCAGCCGCGGCATCTGCCGGGGGTTGGAGATCATTTCGCAGTAGTGGCTGCACTCGTTGAACAGGCGCTCGGGGTGGGTCTCCTGGAAGTAGCCGAGACCGATCTCGCTGGAGGGGATGTGCGAGGCGAGAGCCAGTACCGGGGCCATGGAACGGTGGGCGTCGTACAGGCCGTTGACGAGGTGGACGTGGCCGGGGCCGCACGAGCCGGCGCAGGCCGTGAGCTTCCCGGTGATCTGCGCCTCGGCGCCGGCCGCGAAGGCGGCGCTCTCCTCGTGGCGGACGTGGACCCAGTCGATCCCGGACTTGCGGCGCACCGCGTCGACGACCGGGTTGAGACTGTCGCCGACCACGCCGTAGAGGCGTTTGACGCCGGCGCGGACGAGGATGTCGACGAACTGCTCTGCGACGTTCTGCTTGGCCATGGCACGGTGCCCTTCGGTCTCCTGCGGATCCCTCTGGGTCCATCAACACACAACCCGCTGTCTCACGCCTCCCACACGGCTGCGGCCGTCCGGTCGTCGGCGTAGCCCGTGACCCGCGTCTGGGCGTCCGCGAGGAACCCGGCGAGGCCGGGCGGAGTGGGGCCTCGCCACCGCTCCGCCAGGTGCCGGCACAGTTCGGGCTCACCGCGCAGCGGGCCGGCCAGGCCCTCGGTGCACATCAGCAGCGTGTCACCCGGCCGGGCGATGGAGGCGCGGAAGCGGAAGGGTGCGCGGGGCGGCTCGGCGACGCTGCCGTCCGCGCCGGACCCCGGGGACGGCTCGTACGGGCTCGGCGGCGCCGGTATGCCGAGGTCCCCGGTGAGCCGGGGACCCTCGGGGGGCTCGGCCCGGACCGGGCCGGAACCGGGGAACGGGTCGCCGGCCGGTTCGGCCACGCGGGGTTCGATGTCCTCCCACTCCGCTCCCCGCAGCCGGAACAGGCCGCCCGCGCCGACTCCGAAGAAGACGCGGGTACGACAGGCCGGGTCGACGGGCAGCAGCAGACAGCGCAGGGTGGCCGCGTACTCCGCCGGCGGCAGGCCCTGCTCCGCGGCGGCCGCCCGGAGTCTGCCGAAGCCGCGGTCGGTGAGGCGCTGCAGCCCGGACTTCAGGTCGCCGCGCCGGGCGTCCCGGATGTCCTCGACGAGCCGGGCGTGGCTGCGGCCCACGGCCCCTGTGATCAACCGGCACATCTCGGCGGCCGCGCGGTGAGCGGCCGGGGTGGTCCGGGCGCCGGTCGCCATGGCCACGAGGAGCAGGCCCCGCGCGCCCGCGCCGAAGCGGGCGGTGAGCAGCGCGTCCCGGCGCGGCTCGCCCCGGTACCGCGCGGAGTCGCCCCGCAGGGACACCACGCGCAGGGTGCAGGCGCCGTAGCGGGCCCCGTCCAGCACGGTGTCCGGGACCAGCTCGTCGAGCCGGTCCGCGTCCGCGAGCGGCAGCGCGGTCGGCTCCGCGTCATAGGTGGGCGGCCTGGACCCGACGTGCCGGACGGTGGGGGGCGGGGGCACGGGAGGCCCGGGCGGAGATGCGGGAGGCCCCGGCGGAGGCACGGGAGGAATCTCGGGGAGGCCGGGACCAGGTCCGGCGGCGGGGGCGGCGTCGCCGGACGGCGGGGAGGGGTCACCGAGCGGGGCGGACGGCGAGGGGGGTGAAGGCTCGGGGGCGGCGGGACCGGACGGGGGCCAGGGGGGCCTGCCGGGCGGCGCGGCCGGGGGAACGGAGGGCGGCTCGCCCGGAGGAACGGGAGGCACCTCCGGTGGGCCACCGCGCCGGGACTGCGGCGGAACCGTCGCGGAGGGCGGCTCGGAGGGGGTTTCGGTGGCGGCGGGCTCCTCGGCCCCGACGGACCGGTCGTCCGCCGGGCCTCCTTGCGCAGGGGGACGGCCTGCCGCCGGGCTCGCCGCCCAGGGGGCACCGCTCACCGGGTCGGCTGGGGAGCCGCTCCGCTGCGCCGGGACGCCTGCCCCGGGGCCCCGGCGCCACCAGTCCGGGCCTGCGCCCGGTGGGCCGGCGTCCTCCCCGGGAGCCCGGTGCTCCGGACCGGCCCGGCTCCCGTCGTGCGGCCGCCGCTGCCGCGGTGTCCCGCCCAGCGTGTCCGTCGCCGAGGCGAACCGGTCGTCGAGGGAGTCGCCCGCGGCCGTGGGCCCCGTGTCCTCGGTGGAGTCGTCGTACAGCTCTCCCCACCAGTCGTCTCCGTGACCGGTGGGCCTTCCCCCCTGCTGGCTCATGCCCCCGATTGTCCACGGCGGGCGCCTCGAGGAAACGGTGCATGCGAAAAATCCGGTGCCGTGCGCGCGCCGGACGGCGTCTCGGGCGGCGCATCGACGACGGGTCCGTGGCACAGTCGCCGGGCGGTCCCACCCCCCACGGGAGAACCGCCCGGCGACACCGGTGCGACCCCGCCCCGGATGTCCCACGAGTCGTGGCCCACCCGGGCCGGGGTCACGTTCTGGGCGGCCGGATCACCACTGTCCGGATCGGCCACCGGGGCCCGGCACTCGTGAACGGCCGGCCGCCCGCGCCAACCGCCCGCCCGGATCGCCGCGCACCGCGACCACACGCGCCGGCCACCGCGCCGTCGGCGTTCGCGCAGGCCACGCCGCCCGCGTTCGAGCTCCGCCGTGGGGTCCGGGCGTCGCCACCTCGGTGGAGCCACCTTGTCAGAGGGGCGGGGGGTACGGCGATGATGATCCGGGGCGGGTTCGCGCCGTGGCCGTTTCCCGCCACCGCGCACGCGCCGGGGGCGGGTGTGTCCCGGTGGTCTCAAGGGGAGGGACAAGAGCTGATGCTGGCAGCGATAGGTCTGGACGAGACGCATGAGTCGGCGTACCGGGCCCTGGTGTCCGTGGGCGCCGCCGACCTGCCCGATCTCGCGCGGCGGCTGACGCTCGGCGAGCGGGACACCGAGCGCGCGCTGCGCTGCCTGGAGCGGCGCGGACTCGCGGCCCAGTCGTCGGCCCGGCCCGGGCGCTGGGTGGCCGCACCGCCCGGCGTGGCGCTGGGCGCGCTCCTCACCCAGCAGCGGCACGAACTGGAGAAGGCCGAGCTGGCGGCCGCGCTGCTCGCCGAGGAGTACCGGGCGGCGGCGGCCGAGCCCGCGGTGCACGACCTGGTCGAGGTGGTCACCGGGGCCCCCGCCGTCGCCCAGCGCTTCCTGCAGCTCCAGCTGGGCGCGACCGAGGAGGTGTGCGCGCTGGTCACCGGGGACCCCGTCGTCGTCTCCGCCGCGGAGAACGACGCCGAGGAGCAGGCGGCCGGCCGCGGTGTGCGCTACCGGGTGGTGGTCGAGCGGGCGGTGCTGGACCTGCCGGACGGCGTCACCCAGCTGACCGCCGCGCTCGGCCGCGACGAGCAGGTGCGGGTCATCGAGAAGGTGCCGACGAAACTGGTCGTCGCCGACCGGGCGCTCGCGATGGTGCCGCTCATCTTGCACACCGCGGAGCCCTCCGCGCTCGTCGTGCACGCGAGCGGCCTGCTGGAGCTGCTGTCCGGGCTGTTCGAGTCGGTGTGGCGGGACGCGCTGCCGCTGCGCCTGGGGACGTCGGGCGTCACCGAGCTGGGCCCGGACGGCCCCGACGGCACGGACCTGGAGGTGCTGTCGCTGTTGCTCGCCGGGCTCACCGACGCGAGCGTCGCCAAGCAGCTCGACCTGGGGCTGCGGACAGTACAGCGCCGGGTGAGGCGGCTGATGGAACTGACCGGGGTGACCACACGTCTGCAACTGGGCTGGCACGCCTACGAACGTGGCTGGGTCGCCCGCGAACGCCTCGGCTGACGTGGCTTCGGACTCCGCCGGGCCCCGGCTCGTCGGGTCCGCGCCGCACCGGGGACCCGGACCTGGCGGAGCCGGCCCGGGCCCGCGCGGGGGCGGGACGCCGCTGGACGGCAGCGGGGCCCGGCGCGGCCGCACGGGGCTGCGATCGTCCGATGCGGCTGCCCCGGTCCGCCGCCCGCCGCGCTGATCCGCCGCGGATTACGGGACAGCCCTGGTGCCGCGGGATCACCCGGGAAGCATGCCCTCCAGAGTGAGCAGCCGGGTCTTGCGGTCCAGGCCGCCCGCGTAACCGGTCAGCGACCCGTTCGCGCCGACGACCCGGTGGCAGGGGCGCAGCACGAGGAGGGGGTTGGCGCCGATCGCGCCGCCGACGGCGCGGACCGCGGCCCGGGGCGCCCCGACGCGGGCGGCGATCTCGCCGTACGTCGTGGTCGCCCCGTACGGGACGGAGTCGAGGGCGGCCCAGACCCGTTCCCGGAACTCGCTGCCGTACGTGCGCAACGGCACCGAGAACTCCTTCAGGTCACCGGCGAAGTAGGCCAGCAGTTGCTCCTCGGCCGCTCGGAAGGGTCCCGGGTCGTGCCGCCAGGTGTCCTGGACGGTGCGGCCGCCCCTCTGCCCCGGGACGGAGAGGGAGGTGAGCGCGCCGTCCGGATCGGCGGTCAGGAGGAGTGGCCCGAGGGGGCTGTCGAGGGTGGTCCAGTACGTCATGTCGAGGCCGTTTCGTGAGTCGTGCCGGTGGTGGGGCGTCGCGTGTGCCGGTGCGTTCGTCGTTGCTCCGCCCGTCCGGCCGCGCGCAGGTGGCAAACGGCGTACGACCACCACGGGCGCCGGCCGGCGGGCAGGTCCATGCGAGGCGGCGCGATACCGGGGTCGTCGACGGCGCGGACGGCGGCGGCCGTGGCGCCGTCCAGGCCCGGGGAGGCGGGCGGCGCGGCCTCCCGGTCGGCGCCGGGGTCCAGGCGCAGGGTGCCGCCGGCGACGGCCCCGTCGCAACGGCCGCCCCGGCTGCGCCCGGCCTGGTACCTGGTCTTCTCGTCCATCACGGGGTCCAGTGTCCGTCAGGGCGGGAAGCGGGCGCTGGCGGAAATCGGACACGACGCGGCGGCACCCCTAGACCGACGGGTCCCCACGAGACCGGCAGCGCCCCGAGACCGGCCAGGCCCCCACGAGACCGGCAGCTCCCGCCCGGTGGGTGCGGTCGGCCTCGTGACCGGCCGCACCCGTACGTCGGTACCCCGGCGGCCCGCTCTGGCTGCCGGACTCTGTGAGCCGTGCCCCAGGTGCCGGACCCCGGGTGCCCGGCTTCGACGGGCCACCCCGAAGGACCGCTCTCGGCGGGCCGTCGAAGCCCGCCCCGGCCGGGGAGACCCGGCCCTCGGATCACAGCTCCGGCGACCGCCCCGAAGGTCCGGTCTCGCGGCCCGTCGAAGTCCGGCTCCGCGGCCCCGGTGCGGGCGGTGGTCCTCCCCGACGGGCACGCGGGTCCCGTCCCCGACCCGCCGGGGAGGCCGTGGCACCGTCTACCGCCGGCGCCCCCGCTTCGCCTCCATCGCCGCTCGGCCTTCGGCGCCCCTGAGCTTCCACTCGCGTCTGATCTCCGCGCGGAGCCGTGCGTCGGTCCTGGCGGCGATCCACTGGTTCTCGCGCAGGAGCTTGCGGTAGCTCTCCAGCCGTCGCTCCGGCAGGGCGCCGGCCTCGACGGCGGCCAGCACCGCGCACCCCGGCTCGCTCCCGTGGGCGCAGTCGTGGAAGCGGCAGCCGGCGGCGAGTTCCTCGATCTCGGAGAACACCTGCCCGACGCCGTACCCGGCGTCCCACAGACCGACCCCGCGCAGCCCCGGAGTGTCGATCAGGACGCCACCGCCCGGCAGCACGAGCAGATTACGGGTGGTGGTCGTGTGCCGGCCCTTGCCGTCGACGTCCCGGGTGGCCCGGACGTCCATCACGTCCTCGCCGAGCAGCGCGTTGGCCAGCGTCGACTTGCCCGCTCCGGACTGTCCGAGCAGCACGGACGTACCCCCGGCGGCGACAGCGGCGAGGACCTCGAGGCCGTCCCCGGTCCTCGCGCTGACCGCGAACACCGGCGCGCCGGGGGCCGCCGTCTCCACGTCCTGGACGAGGTACGACAGCCCCACCGGGTCCGGCACGAGGTCCGCCTTGGTGAGCACGACCACCGGCTGCGCCCCGGACTCCCAGGAGAGTGCCGACGCATGCAGCGGTGCCTCACTACTCGAGCTGGACATGGCGAGCGCCAGGAACCGTTCGATCCGCCCAAGGTCGAGTTCCACCGCGAGCGACACGCAGATGACGATGTGATCGATGTTGGTGGCCAGCACCTGGCCTTCGGAGCGCTTGGACGAAGTCGACCGCACCAAGGCGGTACGACGCGGCAGCAGCGTCCGCACATACCGCGGATCGCCGCCGTCAGGGTCGACCGCGACCCAGTCCCCCGTGCACACGACCTTCATCGGATCACGGGGAACGACGAACTCGGTGTCGGCGCGTACGGTGCCGACGGGAGTGACGACGTCGCACTGGCCGCGGTCGACTCGTACGACGCGGCCGGGCAGGAGGCCCTGCTCGGCATGAGGGGCGAACTCGGCCTCCCAGCCCGCATCCCAGCCGTACGGCACGAGCGGATGCGCGGAGGACGAGGACGAACCGCGAGAGAAGAGAGACAAGGGTGACCCTTCACAAGGGCGGCCCCGGCACCGCGCTCACGGGCGCGCGAGAAGAGTGAGTCAGCCGGAGGCCACGGAGGTGGACTGAATGAACTTCCGGATGCGGGCAACGCCCATCTCAACGACAGCCATCGGTCACACCTCCTCACACGCGCACGCTGAGCCAACAGCGGCGGCCACTGGCCGCCTTGGGACGGGGGAAACCCTAGCCGCACGCCCCGGCGGAAGACCAACTCTTTTCTGCCGAGGAGCCCCCATGTGCAGCGGAACCTCACGCTGCGAGGCGGGCGTCTTCCTGCTCACCGGCCAAGCGCCCGGCGACCTCGACCACCGGCTTTCGGTTCCCGCCTCGGGAAGGTCCCTCAAGCGGAACCGAAGGTGCACAGACGTGAAAGTCCCTGGGAAGTCCCCAGGGGATACGCATCCGGCCTGGGGGGTCGTGGCCCTTCTCGCCACTCCTCCAGTCCGCCTGGCCGTCGGCCGCTGCCGGGGTGGCGTCGGTGGCGGTGTCCTTGCCACCGTGGGGGCACAGGCGGCCTTTCGTGGCGTCCGGACCGGCACTGGCCTGGGCGGCGTCTGCCGGGAGCGCGGTGGCAACTGGGCTCCGGGCGGTCGGTCGGAGCAGACGCGGTGAGGCCGACCGGAGCGCAGCCGGCGGTGCCGCCAACAGGGTTGAACGGACCGGCCCGGGCGGCCAGCCGTGCAAGAATCGCGGCCCCCGGCCTGTTGACTTCGCTCATGCGAGCCATCATCACCAACCGCTACGGCGGTCCGGAAACGCTTGAATTCGCGGAGACCGATGATCCCAAGGTCAGCCCGGACCAGGTACTCGTCCGGGTGAAGGCCGCCGGCGTCAACCCAGTCGACTGGAAGATCGTCGCCGGGCACCTCGATCCGATCATGTACGTCCACTTCCCGCTCGTGCCCGGCTGGGACGTCGCAGGCGTCGTGGAGGCCCTCGGCCTGGACACCCCCGAGTTCTCGGTCGGCGACGAGGTCTTCGGCTACGTCCGCAAGGACGAGGTGCAGCACGGCACCTACGCGGAGCTCGTCGCCGCGCCGGTGCGCACCCTCGCGCGCAAGCCCGCCTCGCTGGACTGGCGGCAGGCGGCCGGCGTGCCTCTGGCGGGGCTGATGGCCTTGCAGTCACTGCGCCGGGTGGGCGTCAGCAAGGGCGACACGGTCCTGGTGCACGCGGCAGCCGGCGGTGTGGGTTCGTTCGCCGTGCAGATCGCCGTGGCCATGGGAGCCCGCGTGATCGGCACCGCCGGCGAGCGCAATCACGACTACCTGCGCTCCCTGGGCGCCGAACCGGTCGCCTACGGGGACGGCCACCGCCTGGTCGACCGGGTGCGGCAGCTCGCGCCGGGGGGCGTCGACGCCGTGGTGGACTGCGTCGGCGGTGACGCGGTCGCCGCCTCCCAGGAACTGCTGAAGGACCCCAGCCGAATGGCGTCGATCGTCGACCCCGGCGTGACACAGTGGGGCGGCCACCACGTCTGGGTGCGGCCCGACAGCGCGGACCTCGCCGAACTCGCCGAACTCGCCGACGCGGGCAAGCTCAAGGTCCACATCGACCGTGCCCTGCCGCTGGCCGAGGCCGCTGAGGCGTTCCGCCTGAGTCAGAGCGGTAAGACTCGCGGCAAGCTGGTCCTCGAGGTCGGCTAGGGACATCCAGGGTGACGGCACGCTTGGACTACCGGCGGGCGCCGCGACGATGCCGTCCAGGGGCAACCCGTGCGCCGACCGGAGGGAACGCACCGCGCTGTCGGTGGCCGGCCCGAAGGACCCGTCGGTGCAAGTTGGAGTGCCCATGACAGCGGACCCGTGCCGGGAGGTCCGTAGCCGGGCGCCACGTGGTGGAGATCGGTCGGCGGGTCCGGATGCCGCTGGTGACGACCGTCAGTCCGGCGTCGGCCGGCAGATGCCGACGGGGCGTGCCCGGCCTCTTCCCCGCCTGGGTTCCATACGCCTGACACCTGGATCCCGCCGGTCCGCACACCCCCGGCGGCTCCGGGACAGACCTGTCACGGGAAGTCGGGTACGTCGCGGCCTGCCCGGTCGTACCCGGCCCCTCAGGCCGGCGCCGGTGTTCCGCAGCGCCGCCAAGTGACACACCACTGTCGCGAATTGCAACAGCTCGCGCGACGACGCCGCTGCCAGGATCACTACCTGCGCAGTCCTCCCGCACCCAACTGGGACAGCCCGCGGCGGTGACGCACCACGCCCGATCAGCGATGCGCCGGGGACGCACCGCGGGTGGACTGCCTGCCGTCGAGACGACGAAGGGAACCCCGATGGGAGCAGGGCAGGCCAGGCATGACAAGCCTCCGCTGGGAGGCACGTACCCCCCGGTTCGGTTCACCGATGCGCAGGCCGCGGTACTCGGCTCGCTCGCGGACGCGGTGATCCCGGGCGGAGGAGGTTTCCCGTCCCCCAGCGACGTGAACGTGGTGGGTTTCTTCGGCAGGTACACCACCCCGCGAGGCGAAAGCCCGCAGTGGTACCCGTGCATCGCCGAGGACGACCTCAAGCGCAGGCTCGACGACCTGGCCGAGGCGTCCACGCCCGGCGACGCACCGGGCCGGTCCGGCACCCCCGAAGCCCTGGAACGCGACGATCCCGCGTTCTTCGCGCTCCTTCGCGACGTCGTCTACTTCGCCTACTACTCACGGCCCGAGGTCACCCGGGCGATCAACGTCAACATTCCGGCAGGGCGCGACTACCGCAACTCGCCCCAGCCGTACGGCTATCTCGACGGCCTCGAGGAATGGGACGACGCCATGCTCGACCGGGTCCGGGGCACCTACCTCCGCACCGACCAGGTGAGGCGTCTTGAACACCTCCCCGCCTACGACGACGCCGCACCGGGCGCCGCCGGGACCGCGGCAGGTCTGCCCGACGAGGAAGCGAGTGTTCACTGATGGCTGCGTACAGCGAGGCGGACGTCCTGGTCATAGGCGCGGGAGCGGGTGGCGCTGCGGTCAGCAAGCGGCTGAGCGACGGCGGAGTGAAAGTGATCTGTCTCGAGCAGGGTGACTGGGTCCACGCCCTCGACCACCCGCACCTGCACGGCGAGTGGGAGATCGAGAAGCGGCGCGGGTGGTCGCATGACCCGAACGTCCGGCAGTTCCCCGAGGACTACCCGACCACCGGCAACAACAACCCGCCGCTGATGTACAACGCGGTCGGCGGGTCCGCGATCATCTACGCGGGGGCGTGGCCGCGCTTCAAGCCGGTCGACTTCCGCCGCGGCACCGAGCACGGCATCGAGGGAACGATCGACTGGCCGATCAGTTACGAGGACCTCGAGCCGTACTACGCGATCAACGACGCGGAGGTCGGCGTCGCCCGCCGGGTCGGCGACCCCGCGAACCCGGCACGCCTGCCCGGCTACGGCCCCGCGATCCCCGCGGGCAAGGTCGGGCGCAAGATGGCGGGAGCCTTCGAACGCCTCGGCTGGCACTGGTGGCCGGCCGACCACGCGGTCCTCACCCGCCCGAAGGACGGTCGCCTCCCGTGCAACGCGTGCGGGTCGTGCCTGGCCGGCTGCCCCCGCCACTCGATCGCGACGCCGGACGTGACCTACTGGCCGAAGGCGCTGCGCAACGGGGTGGACCTGCGCACCAACGCTCGGGTCGAGCGGATCGACGTCAAGGGGGGCCGCGCCACCGGCGCGACGTACATCGATCGGCTCACCGGCGACCGGCATGAAGTGCGCGCCAGGATCGTCGTGGTGGCCGCGAACGGCGTGGGAACCCCCCGCCTGCTCCTGATGTCTGCGCAGAAGGGACACCCCGACGGCCTGGCCAACAGCAACGGCCTCGTCGGTACGCACCTGATGTACCACGCGTGGGCGTTCGAGGACTTCTGGTTCGACGAGCCCATCGAGGGATACAAGGCCCACGAAGCCGCTGTTCTCTACAGCCAGGAGTTCTACCACTCCGATCCGGCGCGGGGATTCGTCAACGGGTTCTCCATCCAGGTGGGCCGGGCGTCCGGCGCCGCTCACGCCGCGCTCGGCGCGAACAGTGGCAACCTCGTGCCCTGGGGAGCCGGCCACCGCGAGTTCTTCGACAGCCACTTCGGTGCCCATCTCCTGGTGTACATCCAGGGTGAGGACCTGCCCCTGCGGACCAACAGGGTGACACTCGACCCGGACGTCACCGACTCGAACGGCCTGCCCGCAGCGCATGTCACCTACGAACTGCACGAGAACGACCGCCGCCTGCTGGCCTACGGCCAGGAGAAGGCCCGGCAGGCGGCGGAAGCAGCGGGTGGTCTGATCGACTCCGCGAGCAGCGGTCGCGGGGGCGTGGACTTCCCGCAGCCGGGCTGGCACCTGATGGGCACCTGCAGGATGGGCAACACGCCCGAGGACTCGGTCACCAACAAGTTCAACCAGACCTGGGACGTGCCCAACCTGTTCATCGCGGACGGAAGCTCGCTGGCCACCAGCGGCGCCGTCAACCCGACCAGCACGCTCCAGGCCGTGGCGGTCCGCTGCGCCGAGTACATCAAGGACAACCACGCGGCGATCCTGTCCCAGCGCACCACACCGCGGAACCACGAACTGCCCGCCGGCTGACCGACGAGGAAGCGGGCTGTTCCTGCGCGACGCAGGAACAGCCCGCTTGTTCGGGTGCCGCTAAAGATGCTCGACACCGGCCGCCGGCGCCCGGCGCACGAGCGCCTCGGCGACGAGGTCGCGATGGCACCTCGTGTGCTCGCGTTCGAAGCACAGCAGGGCGACACGCTCGGTCCTCAACAGAGCGGCGACCTGCTCCAGCGCGGAAGCGGCGGCCTCGGAGCGGAGCCGCGCCCGGAACCGTTCGCGACCTCGCGGGTCGCCGTCCCGCAGCGGGGCACGGTTGTCCTGCGGGTTGCCGAGCGCCGACAGGTGTGCGTAGGCGATGCCGGCCTCGTCGAGCGCCGCGGCCAGGCGCCGCTTCGACAGGCCGGGCTTGCGTGACAGCGGCGTGAGGCGCACGTCTACCAGCACCGTCACCGACGCCGCACGCACTTTCGTGATCAACTCGTCCACGCTGCGGCCCTCGTAGCCGATCGTCAGCAACCGCGGTGCGGCCGAGGTCATGACGCCGGCGCCGAGAGCACCTCGTGGCAGATGTGCTCGGCGATCGCCAGCGACGACGTGGCCGCAGGCGAGGGGGCGTTACGGACCAGCGTCACGCGCTGCCGCGTCGTGATCCAGAAGTCGTCCACGAGCGACCCGTCGCTGCGCAACGCCTGGGCGCGGACCCCGGCGGGCGCGGCCACGAGATCCCGCAGCCCGAGCTCCGGCAGGTAGCGCCTCGCCTGCGCGAGGAAGTACCGCCGGCTCAGGGATCCCAGCATCTCCCGTACCCCGGTACGCCAATGCCGGCGCGCCATGCTGCGGAACCCGCTCCACCCGAGGATGTCGGCGAGGTCCCGCAGGGACGCGTCGGTGCGGCGGTACCCCTGCAGTGCCAGAGCCAGCACTGCGTTGGGGCCCACGTCCACCGATCCGTTGATACGCCGGGTCAGGTGGATGCCGAGAAACGGGTACCGCGGGTCGGGAACCGGGTAGACCAGGCCCCGCACCAGCCCGGAGCTTCGCTGGGTGAGACGGTAGTACTCGCCGCGGAACGGCACGATCCGCGGATCGTCGTCATCACCGGCCAGCGCAGCCACCCGGCTGGACTGCAGCCCCGCGCACACGATGACACGATCGGCCCGGATGTCGCCGCCCGTCGTCTCCAGCACGACTTCGGACGTGGTCTCCCGCATGGCCGTCACCTCCGACGACAGACGGACCGTGCCACCGCGCCGGCCGATGTCGTCGGCGAGCGCACGCGCGACGGCTGTGAAGTCCACCACGGACGTCGAGGGCGAGTGCAGTGCGGCGACACCGGCGACGTGCGGTTCGATGTCCCTGATGCCGGCTGGGCCGAGCATCCTCACGTCGGGGATGCCGTTGGCCAGGGCCCGGTCGCGGATGTCACGCAGCCGCACCGACTCACGGTCGTCCAGTGCGACCACCAGTTTGCCCAGCCTCGCGTAGGGGATGCCCTGCTCGTCGCAGAAGTCCTCCAGCAGCCGGACACCGCGCCGGCACAGTCTCGCCTTCAGCGAGCCGGGCGAGTAGTAGATGCCCGCGTGGATGACACCGCTGTTGTGGCCGGTCTGGTGCCGCGCGACAGCGGGCTCCTTGTCGACCACGACGACCTCCCAGCCGGGTCGTTGCAGGCACAGTTGCCTGGCCACGGCCAGGCCGACTATGCCCGCCCCCACGACCGCGAGCCTCATGACCCGGCCCTGGTGTGACCGACGGCCGCGGTCTTCACCCGCAGGTAGAAGCGCAGCGCGTCGGCGCCTTGCTCCTTGAAGGCCGAACCTGATTCCTTGAACCCGCCGAACGGGTGATGGACGTCCCATCCCGAGGTCGGCAGGTTCACCGCCACCTGGCCGGCGTCGACCTCCTCGATGAAGCGGTGCGCCGCCGACAGGTCCCGGGTGAACACCGACGCCGACAGTCCGTACGGGGAGTCGTTGACGTCCGCCACCGCGTCGCGGAAGTTGTCGAACGCGGCCACGGCGAGGACGGGCCCGAACACCTCGTCGCGCCACAGGGGCGTGTCGGGCTTGACCCCGGTGACCACGGCCGGTGTGACGAAGCAGCCGTGGGAGAGGTCCCCCTCGCTCGGGGCGTCTCCGCCGTACCGCACCTCGGCGCCGTGGTCGCGCGCCTGCTGCACGTGTTTCAGCACGGATGCCTGCTGCCGACGGCTCACCAGCGGCCCCAGGGTCGTCCCGTCAGCCGATCCTGCGCCGAGCCGGTGGCTGCGGGCCGCCGCGACCAGCAGTTCCACCAGCCTGTCGTGAACGTCGCGGTGGACCAGGACTCGGCTGGTGGCCGTACACCGCTGCCCTGCCTGTGCAAAACCGGCCGCAGCGATCGTCGCCGCCGCGAGGTCGAGGTCGGCGTCGGCCAGTACGACGGCAGCGTTCTTGCCGCCCATCTCGGCCTGGAACCGTATCCCGCGGCCGGCGAGCCGGCGCTGCAGGGCCTGCCCGGTGGCGGTCGACCCGGTCACGGTGACCGCCGCGACGCGGGGGTCGGCGAGTACGTGCGACTCGATCACGTCGTTGGCCGCGGTGACGGTGTTGAGCACGCCTGCCGGCAGTCCCGCGTCGTGCAGGGCGCGCGCCAGGTGCTGCATTGCGAGGGGCGTCTCCAGGGACGGCTTGACCACCACGGTGTTTCCTGCGACGAGGGCGGGCGAGATCTTGCGGGCAGGCGTCAGCAGCGGGTCGTTCCACGGTGTGACGGCCACGACAACACCGACTGGTTCGTGGACGGTCATGACGAAGGCGCCCTCGCGGACGTCGCTGAGCAGCTCACCGTAGGGCAGTCGGCCGGCCCCGGCGTAGAAGTCGAGGAAGTCGGCGCTCTTGTCGACCTCCACCCGTGCCTCGGCCGGCGTCTTGCCGTTCTCCCGGCTGACGTCACCGGCGATGTCGTCGCGGCGTTCGCGCAACAGGTCGGCAGCGCGCGCCAGGATCACCCCACGTTGCACGGCGGAGGTGCGCCGCCAGCCGGGCAACGCGTCAGCGGCCGCGGCGACCGCGGATGCCGCCTGCCCGGCCGAGAGCATCGCCACGTCGCCGATGACGTCGCGCTGGTCGGCCGGATTGAGGTTCTCGGTCCGAGCGGGCGCGTCGGCACCCACCCACCGGCCGCCGACGAGTTGCTCGATGATGTGGCTCATGCGTTGATCTCCTCAGGGGTCCCACGGGTGTGTGCGCACGCGTTCGGCAGGTCGCCGCCGTGCATGGCCGCGACGAGGGCGGTCAGCCCGTCACGCTCGAAGGGGCGCGGATTGGTGGGCCGCGGATAGCGCTCCATGCACTCGGTCGCCATCTCCGCGACCTGGTCCTCGCCGATGCCCACCTGTCGGAGGGTGCTGGGCATGCCCAGGGACGTGGTCAGTTCGGCGACGTACTCGGCCGCGTCCGTCAGCCGGTCCGACCGGCCGCCCGTGATGGCGCGGGCGAGCCGGTCGAGCGCCGGCACCGGGGCCTGGGCGTTGTAGGCCAGGCAGTAGGGCAGGGCGATGGCGCAGGTCACGCCGTGCGGCAGAGGTTTCCGGTTCGCGATCGTGTACGCCAGCGAGTGACCCAGCACCACTCCGGCGTTCAGCGCGTTGCCGGCCAGGTGCGCGCCGTACAGCGTCGCCCGCCGGGCGGTCCTGTCCTCGCCGTCGCGGACGGCGCGGGGCAGGTGTTCACGCAGCAGGGCGATCGCGCGAAGGCTCGCATCGACCGACAGGGAACTGCGGTTGGTCGACAGGAACGCCTCCGCAGCGTGGGCGAACGCGTCCATGCCGGTCGAGGCCGTCACGGCGGAGGGAAGCCCGACGACGAGGTCGACGTCGAGCACTGCGATGGTGGGCACGAGGAGCCGATGGCTCGAGATCACCTTCTTGCCCCGGTCCGAGAGCATCGAGATCCGGGTGACCTCCGCACCCGTGCCGGTCGTCGTCGGTACCAGGGCCAGCGGGAGTGGGGCCGAGGCGTCGGCGTCGACCCCGAGGTAGTCGACCACCTGTCCGCCGGACCCGGCCGCGAGGGCGGCGATCTTTGCGACGTCCATCGCGCTGCCGCCGCCGATGCCCACAACGGCGGTGGCGCGCACGGCGCGGACGAACTCCAGCGCGGCCTCGGCGGTCGCCAGGGTGGGCTCCCCTTCGACCTCCGCGAACACCCGGGGATCGAAGCCGGCGGCGCGAAGCCCCTGCAGGGTCGTCTCGGCGATGCCCTGCTCGGCGACGACACGGTCGGAAATGACGGCGACGGCGCCCTGCCGGGCGCCCCACCGCAGAAGACCGTCGCCCAGCCGCGCGGCGCCGCCGTCTCCGACGATCACCTGCCGTGGGGTCAGGTAGTCCCGCGCTTCGACGGCCAGCAGGCAGGCCTCAGTCATCATGCGTCCTCCAAGGTCTCGCAGGGATCGGTCTCAACGTGACGCAGGTGGCGCAGGGAGGGCGCGCGGACCTGCGGAATCCGGCGGTACCGGGACCCGCCGCCGTTCACGCCGGGGCCACCGGTGTCCGGGCGCGGACGAACTCGGCCACCTCGTCCAACGCCTCCTGGGCCCCGTCGAACACCGCCGTCGCCCGGAAGAAGCCGTGGATCAGCCCGTCGAAGCGTCGCAGCCGGACCTCGACGCCGGCGTCGGCGAGTCGGCGGGCATACGCCTCGCCCTCATCGCGCAGCGGGTCGTACTCGGCGGTGATCACCAGGGCCGGCGGAAGACCGGCGAGGACATCCGCGTGCAGCGGTGAGAAGCCCGGGTCGACGGTGCCTCGACGCTCGCCCAGGTACATCTCCCAGTACCACGCCATCTCCGCCGCCGTGAGGAAGAAGCCCTCGCCGGATTCCCGGTAGGACGCGCAGCTCATCGTGGCGTCAGTGATCGGGTAGACCAGCACCTGTGCATCGACCCGGGGGCCGTGCCGGTCGCGGGCCCGGATAGCCAGTGCGGCGGCCAGGTTCCCGCCGGCGCTGTCGCCCGCGACGACCAGCGGCCCGGGCGACAGCGTCGGGCCCAGGGCTCCCGCTTCGATGGCCATGGCCACGGCCAGGCAGTCGTCGAGCGCGGCGGGATAGGGGTGCTCCGGGGCCAGCCGGTAGTCGACGGCCACCACGGCCATGCCACACCTGTTCGCCAGCGACCTGGCCACGCCGTCATAGGTGTCGAGGGTCCCGATGACCCAGCCGCCGCCGTGGAAGTAGAGCAACGCGCCCGGCCGGGCTCCGGCCGGGACGTACACGCGCACCGGAACCCCGCCGTCCGCGGTCGGAACATGTGACTGGTGCACCTCGGTCACCGGCTCACGCGCGCCGATGACCCATTCCGCGGATCGTCCGTGCGCTTCGCGGGCAGCGCCCGGCGACCGTCCCGGGGCAGGTGTGCCGGCCGCGTTCGGGATCTGGGAACTCAACCGTCGGAGGAACGACTCGGCCTGGCGGTGGAGAGGCATCGTCAGACACCGGCCGTCTCGTCGAGGTCGCGGAGGTGTCGCAGCGCACGCGAGTAGAACACCGCGGGCTCCCCCTCTCCCAGCGTCACGGACACCACGCGCCCCAGGAGGATGGTGTGGTCGCCGGCCGAAATCCGCTGATCCGTCTCGCACGCCAGGTAGGCGAGGGCGTCGGGGAGCTGGGACAGTCCGTACCGGTCCGTGGTGAACCGACCATCGAACTTGTCGTCGACCTTCGAGGCGAACCGGCGCGCGATGTCCCAGTGGTCGGCCCGGAGGATGGCGACCGCGAACCGCGGCGTTTCCAGGAAGACGTCGTGGCACCGCGCACCCTTGTCCAGGCAGGTGAGCACCAGCGGTGGGTCGGCTGAGACGGAACTGAAGGCGCTGGCGGTGAAGCCGTGCGGCCGGCCTTCAGGATCCACGGTGGTCACGATGGTGATGCCGCTCGGGAACCTGGTCATCGCCTCGCGGAAGGTCATGCCGTCCACCTGCGGCATCGAGCCCTGAGGCGTATCGGTCATCACGGTCATGCCTTTCTCCTGTCGTCTCGTCCCTGGCGCCGCAGGGCCGGCAAAGACTCCACGCGCACCCCGCACCGGCGCCGCCCGCGCGGGGTGCGCGTCGGATTCACCCGATGTCCATTCACCCGATCTTGGGAGCGACCTGCTCCTTGAGCAGGCGCAGGGACTTGTTCCACGGCTCCGGATCGCCGGCGTAGTGCAGACCGAGGACGAGCAGCGTCTCGAAACCGCCGCAGGAGTCGTGCAGGCCCTGCAGCTTCTCGGCGACGGTCTCCACCGACCCGACCGCCCAGTGGTGCTGGAACAGGTACTCCACGTCCACGTCCGCGTCGTCGACCGAGTCGTCGTGTTTGAAGTGGCCGAGGAAACCGAACTGCCGGTACAGCGGCAGCATGTACTCGTCGTAGTACCGGCCGAGTGCACCGTCGACGCCGTACTTGCGCGCCTCGGCGTCCGTCTCGGCGACAAAGACCTCCTTGACGATGCGCCAGTCCTTGCGGGAGGCCGTGCGGCCGGCCTTGGCGGCGCCCTCCTCCACGGCTTCCCAATGGCTGGCCATGTACCGCTCGTTCATGGAGAGCGACATGGGGATGAACCCCTTCATACCGGCGATCTTGAGGCTGCCGGACTTGGCGCTGAATCCGGCGAACGCGATCGGCGGGTGCGGATCCTGGTACGGGTACATGTGCCAGCCGAGCTTGCCGTCGGCGCCCCAGTTGTCGTCGATGCGCTCGACGGTCCAGTACTTGCCCTCGTACTTCCACGGTGTCCGGTCGGTCCAGAGCCGCTGGATGATCTCGAGGGACTCCTGTGCCATCTCGCGGTGCTGCCCCGTCATGCCGTCGACGCAGAAGGCATTCCAGTCCGACGGAATCGCGCCCGATCCGGCGCCCATCATGATCCGTCCCTCGGAGAGGTGGTCGAGCGCGGCGACCCGGCACGCCAGCTCCATCGGGTGGTGGTACGGGAGCGCGTGCGCCCCCACCGCCATCCTGATGTTCGTGGTCTCCCGGACGGCCTGAGCGATCAGCAGGTCCGGTGCGGGGTTGTTCTCGTACTGGCTCGTGAAGTGCTCCCCGAGCCACACCTCGTCGTACCCGAGGCGGTCGAGGTACTTGATCTGCTCGAGGTCCCACTCGTAACCGGCCTTGTAGCCGTATTCCGGGAAGTGTCCCGGCTGCATGAACATTCCGAGGCGCATCCGACCGCCCTTTCGTGTGACTGGTGTCACCGAAGTCTCGGCCGGGTCCCGGCGCGACCGGTGTCGCATGTTGCGACGTTTCTGTGTCAGATGCGGACGTGGTGCACCGCGACGGCTGAGCCCCCCACCGGTGCTCTTGGTGGTGACGGCTGCGTACGCGCTGCCGACGGATACCCCGGCCGGTCGCGGTCGGTCTGACCGCAACACCAGGCTCCGGCGGTGTCTCACTTTGCTACACATGCATGTCAACGCCGTGACGGCCCTCACACTGCACGAGTAGGACTGTGTTACACAGGCCATTCGGCAAGCGGGCGCTGGAGGAACATGTGGGCAACAGTGCTGGCGACTCTTCGACGGTGCTCGTGCGGCTCAGGGACGATCTGCTGGAGACCGGCGACTGGCCCGACTACCCGCTGCGACCGGAGATAGCGAACTCCTGGCGGCGTTGCCTGCTCAGCGGCGTGAATCCCGACCGTCTGGCAACCCAGGAAGCGCCGAGACAGAAGGACGGGCTGCTGTCCAGAGCTGCTCGGGGTGTGCTGCAGAAACGAGCGGACCAGCTGGCGGGCACGGCGACCGGGCTCATTCTCGCCGATCGCAACGGTGTTGTCCTCGACCGCTGGACCGACGACGGCAGGCTCTCCCGGCTGCTCGACGAGTCGCGCAGCGACCTCGGCTCCGTGCTCGACGAAGCCGTGGCCGGGACCAACGGCATCGGCACGGTCCTGGAGGAGCAACGGCCGGTCGTGATCAAGGGCGCCGAGCACTTCACGAACGTCTTCCAGGCGTTCACCTGCGTCGGTGTGCCGATCCGCCATCCGGTGACCCGCCAGCTCCAGGGCGTACTCAACATCACCTGCCGGTACGAGGACGGCAACAGTCTGATACTGCCCTTCGCGCTGGAGACCGCGCATGAGATCGAGCGTCGCCTCTACCTGGACAGTTCACGCAACGAGCGCCTCCTGCTGGAGCAGTTCCTCGCCGCCGAGAAGCGCAGCAACCGTCCAGTGATCGTTCTGAACGATCAGATAGTGATCACCAACCCGGCGGCCGCCCGTCTCATCGACGACGTCGGACGGACACGGCTGTGGGAGCACGCCGCGCAGGCCATCGACCGCCGCGAGCAGCGCGTCGGGAGCCTGTCGCTGGAATCGGGCGCGCTGCTCAACCTCCAGTGCTCGCCGATCGGAGACGGAGCCTCCGTCATCGGCGCGATCATCCACGTCCAGCCGGCGGCCGCGCCATCGTCACCCCGCCGTATCGCCGACCGTGGCAGCACGAAACAGGAGACGCTCGACGGCCTCGTCGGCCACAGTGCCGCCTGGCGGGAGTCGTGCGACCAGGCACGGTGGTTCCGGGACAGCGACGTCCCGATGCTGTTCGTCGGTGAGCCGGGCACGGGAAAGCTGTCGCTCGTCGACGCCCTGTTCTCGACTGAGCGCCGGGAGGAACGGCTGACCGTGCTTGACGGCGCGCTCGAACCGGTCGAGGGCGCCGTGGCCTGGACGCATGCGTTGCGCGCGGCGCTGAAGGATCCACGCCGAGTGGTGGTGCTCCGGCATCTTGAGGCGCTCGATGACACCGCCGCGCAGGCCGCGTGCAGCCTGATCGACGCCTTCCGCGTCGAGGGGGCGCGTGTCTGCGGCACTCTCACGAAGAGTGAAGGGGCGGCAGCCCGGGTGTACCAGCCGCTCGTCGACCGCCTCATGGTGGCCGCCATCACCGTACCGCCGCTGCGGGACCGGCTCGAAGACCTGCCCGGCCTGCTGACCGAGCTGTCCCGGAGGCACGGCGCCGACCCGTCGCAGGTGCGGTGGCGCACCGACGCGGTGCAGGTGCTGAGCCGGCTGGAGTGGCCGGCCAACGTCAGGGAGCTGGAGAACGTCGTACGCCGCGTGCTGGTCACTCACCGCAGCGGTGACATCAGGGCGGACGACCTTCCCGACGACGTCCGCAGCCAGGCACCGCGGCGCCGGCTGTCCCAGCTCGAACGCCTGGAGTGCGACGCGATCGTCACCGCCCTCCGCCGGGCCGGGGGCAACAAGTCCGAGGCTGCCTCGCTGCTCGGCATCTCGCGGGCGACCCTCTACCGCAAGATCCGCTCCTACGGCGTCGATCTGGGCACCACCGCGTACTGAACGCTCGCTCCGGCACCAGGGCCAGGAGGTCGACCCGCAGGACCTGGCCCGGTACCGGACCCCGCGCGGCATGCGGGGCGAACGCGGCGTCCCATCCCTCGTCCCAGCCGCAGCGTGCGGGAGGGTGCGGAGCAGCCGAAGACGGAGCCGAAGAAGAGCTGGACGATGCCGAAGATCATCGCGGTTGCTGCAGTCCGGCTCCGTGGCGGTGCGCCGAAGGGTTTTCCCCGTCAGGCGGCGGCGCAGCGGTGCCCGTTCAGGGTGAGGTCGTACGGCGCGGAGTTCCCGTCGTGCCAGGAGCCGACGAACCCGAAGGTCACAGTGGCGCCCGCGGCGACGGACCTGTTGTAGTCGGCGGCGGTGGCGGTGACCCGGGAGCCGCTCTGCGCGACGGTCGCGTCCCACATCTGGCGGACCTGCTGGTCCTCGCGGAAGGACCAGGCGACCCGCCAGGTGTCCAGGGCGCGCGTGGTGCTGACTCTGACGATGGCCTGGAAGCCGTCGGACCACTGGTCGACGACGTCGTACCGGATGCGGCAGGTCACCGCCTCGCCCGGGCTCGGCGTGGGGCCGGCGCCGCGTCCGGGCGAGGCGGTGGGCGAGGGGGTGCCCTGGGGCTCCGGGTCGGGGTTCCTGCGGCCGGGCCCGGTCGCCCGGGGGCTCGGGGACCGCTTCGGCGGCGCGGACGCCGAGGACGTGGGTGAGGGGGCAGGCAGGGGGACGTCCACGGACGGCTTCGCGTCGGCGACGGGCGAGCGGCCGGCCTCGGCGCGCGCGCTGTCGCCACCGGAGTCGCCGAAGGGCATCAGTGACACGGTCAGTGCCAGCGCGGACAGCAGGACCGCGGCGGCGAGCAGTCCGCCGCGCACGGCCCGCTGTCGGCCGGCGGCCTCCCCCGGCTCCCCCGGCTCGCCGTCCGCCGCGCCCGGCCGGGGCGTGCCCCGCCGGGCCTCGGCGGCCCGGCGGCGCCGCTCCAGGTAGGCCAGACCGCCCCAGCCGATCACTCCCCCGGCGAGGGCGGCCGGCAGTCCGCCGCCGTGCAGCCGGAGGCAGACGGCGGCCTCCGCGCAGTCCACACAGGTGGCGAGGTGCCGGGAAAGGTCACCGGGCGTGTCGGCGGTGGGCGAGCGGGTGACCGCGTCCAGCAGCCGGGCGTAGCTGCGGCACTGCGTGTCCATCGGGGTGTCGAGGTGGGCGCGGTGGCAGCGGCCGCGGAACAGGACCCGCGCCTGGGCGAGTTCGTCGGCCGCGGCGGCCGGGTCGAGCCCGAGCCGACGAGCGGCCGCGGGCAGCGGCACCGCCTCCACCTCGGCGAGCCACAGCAGTGCGGCGTCCGGCTCCGGCATGTCCCGCAGGCCGCGCAGCGCGAGGGGACGTCGCAGCGGCGGGCCGGTGTAGCGGGCGGCCCTGTCGGAGCCCAGCCACAGACGCAGGTCCGGGTCGAGCCGGTGGCCGCGCCCACCGGCCTCCCAGGCGGCGGCGGTGGTGCGGACCGCGGTCAGCAGCAGCGGGATCACGGGCAGCCGGGGCCCGCGGCGGCCCCGGGACGGGCCGGCGGTCTCGGCGCGCACCTCGCGCATGCCCCGCGCGAACGCCTCCGTGGCCAGCTGGTGGGCCTCGGCGGAGCCGGCCGTGCACAGGCCGGCGTAGGAGAGGACCGCGTCCCAGCACTCGGCGAACAGCGCTGACTCGATGGCGTCCTCGGGCGTCGGCAGGTCGGGCATGAGTCTCCTGCATCCATCAGCGACGTCGACTCACCGTCGAGGTACAACTCACCGCGGTGCCGGTGGAGTTGGGGGCCACCTCGCGGCGGGGCCCGAGCTTTTCACGTCCCCGACACAACTGACAAGCAGCCTGTTCGGATGTGGTTACCGTCGGTTGCGCGGCCTCGGCCCGTCTCCCCACGTCTTCGTACGGGCCGCGGCCGCGTTCGTCTCACCGCCTCCGCGGGAACCTCACCGCCGCGGGAAAATCACCTCCGCGCGTCCGGCGCGACCGACGGCTCCTGAGCGGGCAGGCTGTCCATGAACGAGCTGACCGAGAACACCGCACGGCCGGGACCGGGCGGGCCGTAGCCGGGGGGCGAGGAGAGCCCGAAGTCGTCCATGGTGGCGCGGTAGGCCTCCAGCAGGCGGATGTGGTACTCCAGCGGCGCGCCCTGCGGGTTGGCCTTGCCGAGCGGGGTGGTGGGCTCGGGGCACCAGGTTGTGAACCGGGGCGTGATGCCGTGGGACATGAAGAAGCGCAGGCCCTCGGTGGTGGACGCGACGGCCTCGTCGACGGTGGTGAAACCGAAGGGCTCGGCCATCTCCACGCCCGCGACGAAGTTGGGGATGACGTTGCGCGCGCCGAAGACGTCCGCCGAGTCCAGGATCCGCCGGTGCCACTCGTCGCGGCCGACGTAGCGCTCCTTGCCGGGGCAGTACAGCTCGAACAGGCGCCGGTCCCACACCTCGTAGTTGGGGTGGTAGATCTGCACGCCGTAGTCCTTGAACCGCTGCACGTCCGCCTTCGGCAGCGCCTGCGCGACGACCTTGCCGATCCAGCGGCCCGGGAAGCGCTCCTCGATGGCCTTGGCGTAGTGGCCGTAGAAGTCGGCCTCGTCGCGGCCGGCGACGGTCTTGGTGATCGCGCCGCCGGTCAGGGTGTAGGCCGTGGACGCCTTCTGGGTGTCGTACCGGTCGATGATCTCCAGCGCCTCCAGGACCTCCTCGACGTCCTTGACGCCGGTGTAGGGGCGTCCGGCGGCCTTGTGCTGGCGCCAGTTGTGGTTGATGTCGCAGTACTGGCACTCCTCCTTGGCGCCGAAGTACTGGCAGACCCGGAAGACGGTGAGGTAGATCAGGTAGCCCCACTGGATGGTGGGGGCGACCTCCATCACGGACTTCCCGTTGGACAGCCGGTGCCGGTAGTACTCCGGCATCGGCGGCACCCCGACGTCGGCGATGCGCCTGCCGTCCAGGTAGAGCCCGAGCAGTCCCTCGTCGTCGGCCGCGACCCGGTACGGCGACGAGGGGTTGACCCGCACCGACACGACGGTGCGCCGCAGATCGTAGGGTCCGCCGGTGAGGATGATCTCCTCGGGCGGGCGCCGCAGCGCGGCCTCGCCCAGCTCGGGCAGGGTGCCGTGGTCGAAGGAGAAGATGAAGTAGGACTTCGGCTTCACCTCGCCGCTCTCGTTGTCGCTGAGGGCGGACGCGTCGAACGCCACTCCGCCACGGAGCAGGTCCTCCTTGAAGACCGCCTCTCTCGGCACGTGCGGGAAGCGCTCCATCAGATCCTCGACCAGCGCGGTACGGCTGCCCATCCGTATCTCTCCTCCCGGCTCGGCGTACGACTCCTCACGGTATGCCCCCGCTCACGCGCCGGCCCCGCCGGGTCCCCCCGACACCGGGGGCGCGCCGGGCCGAGGACCTGGTGCGGGGCGTTCGGCCGACCCGCCGGAGCCGCCGCCCGTGGCGGGAACCGCGGCCGTCGCGGGCGGTCGGGTACGGTCCCACGCGGAGGGCGTGGCGAGCCGGCCGCCGGCGGGAAGGGGACGACGGATGACCGAGACCGTGACCAACTGGGCGGGCAACATCACCTACACCGCCGAGGAGGTGCGGCGCCCCCGTTCGCTCGACGAGGTGAGGGCGCTGGTCGCCGCGAGCCCGCGGGTGCGCGTGCTGGGCAGCGGGCACTCCTTCAACGAGATCGCCGATCCGGGCGCCGGCGGCGTCCTGCTGTCGCTGGGCGCGCTGCCGGCCGAGGTGGACGTCGACACGGCCGCCCGGACCGTGCGGGTCGGCGGCGGCGTGCGCTACGCGGAGCTGGCCCGCCGGGTGCACGCGCACGGGATGGCGCTGCCGAACATGGCCTCCCTGCCGCACATCTCGGTGGCCGGGTCGGTGGCCACCGGCACGCACGGGTCCGGGGTCGCCAACGGCCCCCTCGCCTGCGCCGTGCGGGAGGTGGAGCTGGTCACGGCGGACGGTTCGACGCTGCGGATACCGCGGGGTGACGCCCGGTTCGACGGCGCCGTCACCTCCCTGGGCGCGCTCGGCGTCGTCACCGCGCTCACCCTGGAGCTGGAGCCGTCATTCGAGGTGGAGCAGCACCTGTTCACCGAACTGCCGCTGGACGGGATGGACTTCGAGACGGTGGCCTCGGCCGCCTACAGCGTGAGCCTGTTCACCGACTGGCGCGCCGCGGGCTTCCGGCAGGTGTGGCTCAAGCGGCGCACCGACCAGCCGCTGCCGGGCTTCCCGTGGGCGGCGCCTGCCAAGGCCGCCCTCCACCCGGTGCCCGGGATGCCCGCGGAGAACTGCACTGAGCAGTTCGGCGTGCCGGGTCCCTGGCACGAGCGGCTGCCGCACTTCCGGGCGGAGTTCACCCCGAGTAGCGGTGTCGAACTGCAGTCGGAGTACCTGCTGCCGCGCCGGCACGCGGTCGAGGCGCTGTGTGCGGTCGACGGCATCCGGGAGACGGTCGCCGGAGTGCTGCAGATCTGCGAGGTGCGCACCGTGGCCGCCGACGAGCAGTGGCTGAGCCCCTGCCACGGGCGCGACACGGTGGCCCTGCACTTCACCTGGATCGAGGACACCGCGAGGGTGCTGCCGGTGGTGCGGCGCCTGGAGCAGGTGCTGGACGCCTTCGAGCCGCGTCCGCACTGGGGCAAGGTGTTCACCACCGCCCCGGAGGCCCTGCGCCCGCGCTACCCCCGGCTGGCGGACTTCCGTGCGGTGGTCCGCGCCCTCGACCCCGCGGGCAAGTTCACCAACGCGTTCGTGGCGGACCTGCTCGGCGGCTGACCCGCCGCCTCCGCGAGGACCCGGCCCGCGGGCGGGCGGCTCCCCCCACCGCGTCCGGCTCGGGGTGGGGCGCCGGATCGGTTCCGCGGAGATCACCCCCTGGGTCTCCCAGGGACTAACCTAGAGCGGCTAGTGCCGCGGCAGGCAACGTTCGCCCCGTCGCGACGCCCGGCACGCCCTCTCGCCGCACCGGCCGGAAGCCCGAGTACATCCAGTACGAG
>NZ_JBSFNN010000070.1:0-36858 GCF_053587115.1 Streptomyces sp. NPDC003697 | reverse complement strand
GTACATCCAGTACGAGGGCGTCCGGCCGGCACGCCGAGAGCACGCACCGGACGCCGCTCCTTGACGGGCAAACGTTGCCTGCCGCGGCACTAGTCCGGCGTGACGGGCAGGACGGAGGCGCCGGCGCTACCTCACCCGCAGTTCCAGGATCCGGTCGTCGCCCTGCCGGGGGTCGCCCCGGCCGTCGGTGTTGCTGGTGACCAGCCAGAGCCGGTCGCCGCCCGCCGCGACGACCGTCCGCAGGCGGCCGTACCGCCCGGTCAGGAAGGCCTGCGGAGGAGCCGACGCCCGGGTGCCCCGCAACGGGACGCGCCACAGCCGCTGCCCCTTCAGCGCGGCCGTCCAGAGGGACCCCCCGGCGAACGCGATGCCGCTCGGCGAGGCCTCGTCCGTGTGCCACTGGGTGAGGGGGTCGCGGTACCGGGGGTTGCCGGACCGGCCTTCCGCGTTCGGCCAGCCGTAGTTGCCGCCCGGTTCGATCGCGTTCAGCTCGTCCCAGGTGTTCTGCCCGAACTCCGAGGCGAACAGGCGCTGCCTGCCGTCCCAGGCCAGTCCCTGCACGTTGCGGTGGCCGTAGGAGAGGACCGGGGAGCCGCGGAACGGGTTCCCCGGGGCCGGTTCGCCCTCCGGGGTCAGCCGCAGGATCTTGCCGCCCAGGGACCCGGTGTCCTGGCTCAGCCCCCGGTCGCCGCTCTCGCCGGTGCCCGCGTACAGCATCCCGTCGGGGCCGAAGGCGATCCGGCCGCCGTTGTGGATGACGCCCTTCGGGATGCCCCTGAAGACCGTGTCGGGAGCGTCGAGCTGCTCCCCGGGCGGCTTCTTCTCGTCGTACAGCATGCGGACGATGCGGTTGTCCGAGGCCGAGGTGAAGTAGGCGTAGACCATGTGGTCGGAGGCGTAGCCGGGGGAGAGGGCGATGCCGAGCAGGCCGCCCTCGCCCTCCGGTGACACGCCCGACACCTTGCCCAGCTCGGTCTTCGCGCCGGTCGTGCCGTCGACCCGGGTGATCGTCGCCTGGTCGCGGGAGGAGACGAGGAGGTCGCCCTCGGGCAGCGGGGCCAGCCCCCAGGGGGAGTTCAGACCCTCCGCCACCGTGCGCAGCACCGTCACCGAGCCCTTGGCGGGGGCCGTCTCCTCACCCGGCCGCTGCGCGGGCGGGCTCCCCGTGGCCGCACGGCTCGGTGCCGTGCGGCCACCGCCCGAGGGCGGCGCCCCTTCGCCGCCGGAGGAGCAGCCGGCCGTCAGCAGCAGCGCGGTCGCGGCCAGCACGGCCGCCACAGCTCGACGTCGCACGATCATGGTCCCTTCGCCGCGGCAGGTTCTTCCTGTCCTACCCCGCTCGCGCCTCCCAGGTGCCCGGACGCCGCGATCGGACGCCCGCGGCAGCGGATTTCCACTCCGGTGTCGGCCCGGATCAGGGCCGGCCGCGGCCGCCTCCCCGGTCAGGCGGTGCGCGGCGCACGGGAGCCCGGGCACCTCTTCCGGCAGCTCCGGCGCACAGCCGCAGACCCGTACGCGCCGGGCGCGCGCCGCTCCGAACCGGCGCGCGCCACGGCGGAACGCGCCACGAAGTGTCTCCCCCGTACCGGGCTCAGTCCCACGACCCCTGTGCCGCCGGCAGCCGCCCCAGCTCCGCCAGATCCTCCGGCGTCAGCGGCAGCCCCGCCGCGTCCGCGTTCTCCGCGACCCAGCGCTCCCGCTTGGCGCCCGGCACCGGGATCACGTGACGGCCGCGGGACAGCACCCACGCCAGCGCCACCTGCGCGGGGGTGACCCCTTCGCCGTGGCGGCGGGCCACCCGGCGCAGCCCGGCCACGATCGGCTGGTTGGCGGCCATCATCTCGGCCGTGAAACGGGGATGGCGGGCGCGGACGTCGTCCGGTTCGAAGCCCGCCCCCGGCAGCAGCGTCCCGGTCAGGAAGCCGTTGCCGAGCGGCATCGCCGCGAGGAAGCCGATCCCGCGCGCCTCGCACCACGGCAGGAGCGCCTCCAGCGCCTCCGGCGACCACACCGACAGCTCGGCCTGCACGGCGCTGACCGGGAAGACCTGCTGGACCCGCTCCAGCTGACGGATCGTCCCGTCGTGCAGCCCGCTGCGCGCCCCCGCCCGGCGCCCGCCGCGGGCCCCCACGGCGCACAGGCCCAGGGCCCGTACCTTCCCGGCCCGCACCAGGTCCGCCATCGCGCCCCAGGTCTCCTCGACCGGCACCTCGGGATCGGCGCGGTGCAGCTGGTAGAGGTCGATCACGTCCGTCTGCAGCCGGCGCAGGGACGCGTCGCAGGCCCGTCGCACATAGCCGGGACGGCCGTTGGCCACGAGGTGCTGCTCGCCGGCCAGCAGGCCCACCTTCGTCGACACGAACGCGTCGTGCCGCCGCTGCCTCAACACCCGCCCCAGCAGCAGCTCGTTGGTGAACGGGCCGTACATGTCGGCCGTGTCCAGGAGCGTCGAGCCGAGATCCAGCGCCCGGTGCACGGCCCTGAGCGACTCGTCGCCACGCTGCCGCGACGCGCTGTACGCCCAGCTCATCGGCATGCACCCGAGTCCCACGGCCCCCACCGCGAGTGCCGCCGCGCCGATCGTCCTGCGCTCCACCTCGCCGTAACCCTCCCTGTCCTGGGCCACCCAACCTAACCCTTGCCTCCGCGGCCCCCTGACATAGCCTCCTGACCATGACTGATGACGTGTGGCTGCCCATTCCGCCGGACGAGATCGAGGGGCTCCCGGACGGTCCCGCCTACCGCTTCTGGGACGGCGCCGAGGACTTCCCCGCCGACCCGGCCGACTGCGCCTTCTACGTCGTGCCCTACATGAGGCCGAGCGGCATCGGGACGCGTCCGCTGCCCCGCATGACCTCGGTACGGGTGGTGCAGACCCTGTCGGCCGGTATCGACCACGTGGAGCCGGGACTGCGGCACCTGCCCTCGGGCGTGCGGCTGTGCAACGCCCGTGGGGTGCACGAGGCGAGCACGGCCGAGCTCACCCTCGCGCTGATCCTGGCCTCGCTGCGCGGCATCCCCGACTTCGTGCGCGCCCAGGACCGGGGCGAGTGGCGCGGCGGGTTCCGCCCGGCGCTCGCCGACCGGAACGTCCTCATCGTGGGCTACGGATCGATCGGTGCCGCGATCGAGGACCGGCTCGCGGCGTTCGAGGTCGCGCGGGTGGCGCGCGTGGCGCGCTCCGCACGCACCACGGCGCGCGGCCCGGTGCATCCGCTCACCGATCTGTCCTCCCTGCTTCCGGACGCCGACGTCGTCGTCCTGTCAACGCCCTTGACGGAGGCCACACGCGGCCTGGTGAACGCGGACTTCCTCGCCCGGATGAAGGACGGCGCGCTCCTCGTCAACGTGGCGCGCGGCCCCGTCGTCGACACCAAGGCGCTGCTCACCGAGCTGGAGAGCGGCCGTCTCACCGCGGCCCTCGACGTCACCGACCCGGAACCGCTCCCGCCCGGGCACCAGTTGTGGCACGCGCCGGGCGTGCTGATCAGCCCGCACGTCGGCGGGCCCACGTCCGCGTTCCTGCCGCGTGCCAAGCGCTTGCTCGTCAACCAGCTGCACTGCTTCGTGAACCGGGAGCCGCTCACGAACGTGATCCTGACGACGGGGACGACAAGCATCTGATCCGCTTCGCGTACCGTGCGCAGTCCTGCGGACGCGGTCCGTGCCCGCATATGCGCTGGTCGTCACGGAGCGTAGAGGAACTATGTCCCTGAGTGACGAGACTGGTGTATCGTCCCCGACAGGGGCTGCGCCGCGCACCGTTCGGCGCGAGGGATGGACATTGCGGACTGTGAGGGGGGCGACGGGCGATGCACGGCCTATGGACGAACGATCCGACGCGGCGGAGCCGTCGAAGGCGGCCCCGGTACACGGCGCGCAGACGCGGCCGTCCCGGCGTTCGGCAGAGCACTCGGCAGCACCGCGGGCACGGCGTGCGCAGAAGGCACGCACATTCGGCGCACCGGAGCCCGCGGGGCCCGGCGGCGCGGAGCGGGAGGGACCGGTGAGCCCGCCCCCACCCACCGCGACCGCCCGTCGCGGAGTGCCGCGTGCCCAACCCTCGCCGGGGTCGCCGCCGCCCCGCCCACAGGTCTCGGGCGGCGGGCCGGGGATGGTGCCCCAGCTCGTGCTGGCCCTGGTGTGCGGGGGATACGCCGTCGGTTCCGCGCTCGGCTGGGGCTCCAGCAGGCTCGCGCTCGTCATGGGTGACTTCGGGCTGAGCGTCGCGGCCGGCGCCGCCGCCGTCTCCTGCGCCCTGTACGCGCGCAGCAGCCGTGTCCGCTACCGGCTGGCGTGGATGCTGTTCGCCCTGTCCTCGGCGATGGCCTGCCTGGGCAACGGGGTCTGGGGGTGGTACGAGGTGGTCCTGAACGAGCCCGTGCCCAGCCCCAGCTACGCCGACCTGTTCTTCCTGTGCTTCGCACCGCCCGCCATCGTGGGCCTGCTCGTTCTGGCCAAACGGCCGGTGACGAGGGCCGGCTGGGTCTGCCTGGTGCTGGACGCCTGGTTGATCGGCGGCTCGCTGCTCACGCTGTCCTGGAGCCTCGCCCTCGCGCAGGCGGCCCGGTTCGACGGGCCGAGCGTCGCGCACACCGCGCTGTCGCTGGCGTACCCCCTGCTGGACATCGCGCTGGTCAGCATGGTGATCGCGCTGCAGGTCAGGCCGTCGGCGGGCAACCGCTGCGCGGTGAACACCGCCATCGGCGGGCTGGCCCTGACGGTCGTGTCCGATGCCCTGTTCACCTCGCCGCTGCTGCACAGCAGCTACCACTCCGGCCAGCTGCTGGACGCGGGCTGGTTCGCCGGCTCGCTGCTCATCGCCTACGCCCCCTGGGCCGGGACGCCGGCCGTGCGGCGCGACGAGGACGGCCACGAGCGGGCGCCGCAGGACCCGGTACCGGGAGAGCTGCTGCCGGGCCCCCGGGGGGCGGTCCGCCCCGGAGGGCACCCGCAGACGCACTGGACACCGCCGCGCCCACCGCAGCCGCTCCGGCAGGACCCGCCTCCGCCGCCGCCCGCGCCGCACCCGCCCCGCGGACGTCCGCCGGAGCCACCGGGCCAGGACCGGCACCTCGCCCCGCGCCCACCGGAGCCCGACCGGGGGCGGTATCCGGCCACGCGCCCGATCTCCGGTTCGCTGGCCGCCCTCACGCCGTACCTGGCCGCGGCCGTCTGCACCCTGGGCGTGCTGTACAACGTGCTCAACGGCCACAGCGTCGACCGGGTGGTCCTGATCACCGCCGGTGCCGTCGTGCTCGCCCTCGTCGTGCGCCAGGGCATCGTGCTGCTCGACAACATCGTCCTCGCCCAGGAACTGGCCCAGCAGGAGAACCACTTCCGCTCCCTGGTCCAGGGCTCCAGCGACGTCATCATGATCGCCGCCCCCAGCGGCGTCCTGCGGTACGTCTCCCCGGCCGCCGCCGGGGTGTACGGCCGGCCGGCGGAGGAGCTGGTGGGCACGGAGCTGGCCGCGCTCATTCACCCGGAGGACCTCGGCCGCGTGGTGCACGAGGTGCGGCGGTTCCTCGCCGCCAGCCCGCTCCAGGAGCCCACCACGCGCATCGAGTGCCGCTTCCGGTCCGGCGACGGCGGCTGGCTGAACGTCGAGTCGACCATCAACCGCCACCACGGCGGCCTCATCCTCAACAGCCGGGACGTGACCGAACGGGTGCGCCTGCAGGCGCAGCTCCAGCACAACGCCGAGCACGACCCGCTCACCGACCTGCCCAACCGCGCCCTGTTCACCAGGCGCGTGCAGCAGGCGCTGGCCGGCCGCCGGACCTCCGACCGCGGCACGGCCGTGCTCTTCATCGACCTCGACGGCTTCAAGGCCGTCAACGACACCATCGGCCACCAGGCCGGGGACGAACTGCTCGTCCAGGCCGCCCGCAGACTCCAGGACGCCGTCCGCCAGGGCGACACCGCCGCCAGGCTGGGCGGCGACGAGTTCGCCGCCCTCATCGTGGGGGACGGCAGCCGCGACCGGGCGGCCCGGGAGGGGGACATCCTGGAGCTCGCCGAGCGGCTGAGGACCACCCTCTCCGCGCCCTACCTGATCGACGGCAACGATGTCCGCGTCGCCGCATCCATCGGCGTCGCCTTCGCCGAGCCGGGACTCGGGGCGGGCGAACTGCTGCGCAACGCCGATCTCGCCATGTACCGGGCCAAGGCGGCCGGCAAGGACCGCGTCGAGCTGTACAAGCCGCAGATGCAGCAGGACGTCGTCCGCAAGGCGGAGCTGGCCACCCGGCTCAGGGCCGCCCTGCGCGACGGCGAGTTCACGCTGCTGCACCAGCCGGTGGTCTGCCTGGCCACCGGCCGGATCGCGTCGGTCGCCGCCCAGGCGCGTTGGCGCTCCTCGCAGGGGGTGCTCTTCACACCCGCGGAGTTCCTGCGGGTGGCCGAGGACAGCGACAAGACCGCCGAACTGGGCCGCTGGGTGCTCCAGGAGGCCCTCGAGCGGGCCGCCGAGCGCGCCCGGAGCGGCGTGTCCGTGCCCTTGGTGATCCGGATGGGCGCCCGCCGGCTGCTGGACCGCTCGCTGCCCCCCGGCGCGGTCGAGACGCTGCTGACCCGGCACGGACTGCCGGCCGGCTCTCTGGTCGTGGAGCTGTCCGACACCGACCCGCGGGTCGGCCTCGACGAGCTGGAACGGCGCCTGGGCGCGCTCAGGCGGCTGGGCGTGCGCGTCGCGCTGGACGGCCTGGGCAGTGGGCACGCGGCCTTCACCGCGCTGCGGCGCCTACCCGTCGACGTGCTGAAGCTCGACCGGAGCCTGGTCGAGGGCGTCGTCGAGTCGGCCCGCCTGCACAAGATCACCAGGGGGCTGCTGCGCATCGCCGCCGACCTCGGGCTGCAGTCCGTGGCCGAGGGCGTGGACCTGCCGGAGCAGGTGGTCGCCCTGCGTGCGATGGGCTGCACCCACGGGCAGGGCATGGCGTTCTCCGGACCGCTCGACGAGTTCCGGCTGCGCCGGGCGCTCACGTCCGGGCGCTACCCCGTGCCGCACGGACCCGCCGAACCGGCGTTCGCCGGTGGCGGCGCGGGCGTGTACACCGCCGGAGTGACGGTCGTACTCCAAGGCGGGACGGCTTTGCGCTCACATAATGAGACGCCCGTCCCACCCACTTGACACCGGGTGCGCGCCGGGGGAGGGTCAGTGGCATGCGCACCCGAATTCTCGTACTTGGACAGCGCGTCGGCTGACCTGGGACACACCGGACGACGATCCGGAACGCCCAGCGACCTCACCGACGCGCTCCCCTCGCTTGCCTTGCGGCACGAGGGGTTTTTTGTTGCACCAGCACCCGCCGCACCGCAGTCGCACACCGCACGACCCTCGCAAAAACCCTCAGCATCGAGAAGAGAATGCCGATGACCGAGCAGGCCACCGGGGCCCATCACCCGCAGCCGCGGCCCCGATCCGGAGGACACCAGCCCGCGCCCGAGCACGTCACGGGTGCGCAGTCCCTCATCCGCTCTCTCGAGGAGGTCGGCGCCGACACGGTATTCGGCATTCCCGGCGGTGCGATCCTTCCCGCCTACGACCCGCTGATGGACTCCACCAGGGTGCGCCACGTCCTGGTCCGGCACGAGCAGGGCGCCGGTCACGCGGCCACCGGCTACGCCCAGGCCACCGGCAAGGTCGGCGTCTGCATGGCGACGTCCGGACCCGGTGCGACCAACCTGGTCACGCCCATCGCCGACGCCCACATGGACTCCGTCGCGCTGGTGGCGATCACCGGCCAGGTCGCCTCCAAGGCGATCGGCACGGACGCCTTCCAGGAGGCGGACATCGTCGGCATCACCATGCCGATCACCAAGCACAACTTCCTCGTCACCCGGGCCGAGGACATCCCGCGGGTCATCGCGGAGGCGTTCCACATCGCCTCCACCGGCCGTCCCGGCCCGGTCCTGGTCGACATCGCCAAGGACGCACTCCAGGCGAAGACCACCTTCTCCTGGCCGCCCGTGATGGACCTGCCCGGCTACCGGCCCGTCACCAAGCCGCACGCCAAGCAGATCCGCGAGGCGGCCAAGCTCATCGCCGCCGCGAAGCGGCCCGTCCTCTACGTCGGCGGCGGCGTCCTCAAGGCGCAGGCGACCGCCGAGCTGAAGGTCCTCGCCGAACTCACCGGAGCGCCCGTCACCACCACCCTGATGGCGCTCGGCGCATTCCCCGACAGCCACCCGCTGCACGTGGGAATGCCGGGCATGCACGGTGCGGTCACCGCCGTCACCGCGCTGCAGAAGGCCGACCTGATCGTCGCCCTCGGAGCCCGCTTCGACGACCGCGTCACCGGCAGGCTGGACAGCTTCGCCCCGCACGCCAAGATCGTGCACGCCGACATCGACCCGGCCGAGATCGGCAAGAACCGCGCCGCCGACGTGCCCATCGTCGGCGACGCCCGCGAGGTCATCGCCGACCTGGTCCAGGCCGTCCAGAGGGAGCACAGCGAGGGCCATGTGGGCGATGCCGCCGCGTCCCGCTACGCGGCCTGGTGGAAGGACCTCAACCGCTGGCGCGAGACCTACCCGCTCGGGTACGACCAGCCCGCGGACGGCTCGCTCTCCCCGCAGCAGGTCATCGAGCGGATCGGGCGGCTCGCCCCCGAGGGCACGATCTTCGCGGCGGGCGTCGGCCAGCACCAGATGTGGTCCGCGCACTTCATCGAGTACGACGCGCCCGCCACCTGGCTGAACTCCGGCGGCGCGGGCACCATGGGCTACGCGGTCCCGGCCGCGATGGGCGCGAAGGCCGGACGGCCGGACCGGACGGTCTGGGCGATCGACGGCGACGGCTGCTTCCAGATGACCAACCAGGAGCTCACCACCTGCGCCCTGAACAACATCCCGATCAAGGTCGCCGTCATCAACAACGGTGCCCTGGGGATGGTCCGGCAGTGGCAGACCCTCTTCTACAACCAGCGGTACTCCAACACCGTGCTCCACTCCGGGCCGGGCACAGCGCCCACGGGCCCGGGTGCCGGCACCCGCGTCCCCGACTTCGTGAAGCTGGCGGAGGCCATGGGCTGCTACGCGATCCGGTGCGAGTCCCCGGCGGACCTGGACAAGGTCATCGAAGAGGCGAACTCCGTCAACGACCGCCCCGTGGTGGTCGACTTCATCGTCCACGAGGACGCGATGGTGTGGCCGATGGTCGCCGCCGGGACCTCCAACGACGAGATCATGGCCGCGCGGGACGTCCGCCCCGACTTCGGCGACAACGAAGACGACTGAGCGAGGGAAGAGCAACCACCCATGTCCAAGCACACGCTCTCCGTCCTGGTGGAGAACACGCCGGGCATCCTCGCCCGGATCGCCGCCCTGTTCTCCCGCCGGGGCTTCAACATCGACTCGCTCGCCGTGGGCGTCACCGAGCACGAGGACATCTCGCGCATCACCATCGTGGTGACCGTCGAGGACCTGCCCCTGGAGCAGGTGACCAAGCAGCTCAACAAGCTCGTCAACGTGCTCAAGATCGTCGAGCTGGAGGCGGGCCAGGCCGTCCAGCGGGCGCTCGTCCTGGTGAAGGTCCGCGCCGACAACGAGACGCGCTCCCAGATCGTCGAGATCGTCCAGCTGTTCCGCGCCAAGACCGTCGACGTAGCCCCGGACGCCGTCACCATCGAGGCCACCGGCTCCACCGACAAGCTGTCGGCCATGCTCAAGATGCTCGAGCCGTTCGGCATCAAGGAGCTCGTCCAGTCCGGCACGATCGCGATCGGCCGCGGCGGGCGCTCCATCACGGACCGCTCGCTGCGCGCCCTCGAGCGGTCGGCGTAACGACCCGTTCGGGCGGCCGGGGGAACCGGCCGCCCGCATGGCGAGATCTGGAAACGTCCTGACCCCCCACCGTCATACGGTGGGACGCACCACCCGCATCCAAGGAGAGAACCCAAAGTGGCCGAGCTGTTCTACGACGCTGACGCCGACCTGTCCATCATCCAGGGCCGCAAGGTCGCGGTCATCGGCTACGGCAGCCAGGGCCACGCCCACGCCCTGTCGCTGCGCGACTCGGGCGTCGACGTGCGAGTCGGTCTGCACGAGGGCTCCCGGTCCAAGGCCAGGGCCGAGGAGCAGGGCCTGCGCGTGGTGACGCCGTCCGAGGCCGCCGCCGAGGCCGACGTCATCATGATCCTGGTGCCGGACCCGCTCCAGGCCCAGGTCTACGAGGAGTCCATCGCCGCGAACCTGAAGGACGGCGACGCGCTCTTCTTCGGCCACGGCTTCAACATCCGCTTCGACTTCATCAAGCCCCCGGCCGGCGTCGACGTGTGCATGGTCGCCCCGAAGGGCCCGGGCCACCTGGTGCGCCGTCAGTACGAGGAGGGCCGCGGCGTTCCGTGCATCGCCGCCGTCGAGCAGGACGCCACCGGCAACGCCTTCGCGCTCGCCCTGTCCTACGCCAAGGCCATCGGCGGCACCCGCGCCGGCGTCATCAAGACCACCTTCACCGAGGAGACCGAGACCGACCTGTTCGGTGAGCAGGCCGTCCTCTGCGGCGGTACGGCCGCGCTGGTCAAGGCCGGCTTCGAGACGCTGACCGAGGCGGGCTACCAGCCGGAGATCGCCTACTTCGAGTGCCTGCACGAGCTGAAGCTGATCGTCGACCTCATGTACGAGGGCGGCCTGGAGAAGATGCGCTGGTCCATCTCCGAGACCGCCGAGTGGGGCGACTACGTCACCGGCCCGCGCATCATCACCGACGCCACCAAGGCCGAGATGAAGAAGGTCCTCGCCGAGATCCAGGACGGCTCCTTCGCCAAGAACTGGATGGACGAGTACCACGGCGGCCTGAAGAAGTACAACGAGTACAAGCAGCAGGACTCCGAGCACCTGCTGGAGACCACCGGCAAGGAGCTGCGCAAGCTCATGAGCTGGGTGAACGAGGAGGCGTAGGCCTCATGCCGGGGGGCCGGGGCGGCACCGCCCCGGCCCCCTTCGGCGAACCGGCGGTAACGTCGGCGTTCACAGCGGACGCTCGGCGTTGTCCACCCTGTCCAGCCACGGACGGGTGATCCTTCCGCGACGGCGCATTGCGGCGGGGACGGCGCCACTAGACTGCTGCACTAACAAACGCGTCAGGCCCACAGCGTCGTGCGTCTTCCACGCGGCCAAGCGACACCGAGGAAGTGCGGGCACTCCACCGCGCCGCCCGGCACGCACTCTCGCCGCACCGGCCCCAGGCACCGGTAGCTCCGCTACGGATGCCTCGGTCCGGTCGTCCGAGAGCACGCACCGGACGACACGGGAACGCACCCGCAGGTCCCCGGCGCCGCGCCCTCCTCCGCCTGCGGCCGTCGGGACGGCCGTCCGCAGCGCCCCATGGCCATGGAGGCATGGAGGTGCCCCCTGACTTGTGAGGACTCACGTGAGCTCGAAACCTGTCGTACTCATCGCTGAAGAGCTGTCGCCCGCGACCGTCGACGCGCTCGGCCCGGACTTCGAGATCCGGCACTGCAACGGCGCGGACCGAGCCGAACTGCTCCCCGCCCTCGCCGACGTCGACGCGATCCTCATCCGCTCGGCCACCAAGGTCGACGCCGAGGCCGTCGCCGCCGCGAGCAGGCTCAAGGTCGTCGCCCGGGCCGGCGTCGGCCTGGACAACGTGGACGTCTCCGCCGCCACCAAGGCCGGCGTGATGGTCGTCAACGCGCCGACGTCGAACATCGTGACCGCCGCCGAGCTGGCCTGCGGTCTGATCCTGGCCACCGCCCGCAACATCCCGCAGGCCAACGCCGCGCTGAAGAACGGCGAGTGGAAGCGCAGCAAGTACACCGGCGTCGAGCTGGCGGAGAAGACCCTCGGCGTGGTGGGCCTCGGCCGCATCGGCGCCCTGGTCGCCCAGCGCATGTCCGCCTTCGGCATGAAGGTCGTCGCCTACGACCCCTACGTGCAGCCGGCGCGCGCCGCCCAGATGGGCGTCAAGGTCCTGACGCTGGACGAGCTGCTGGAGGTCTCCGACTTCATCACCGTCCACCTGCCCAAGACGCCCGAGACCCTCGGCCTGATCGGCGAGGAGGCGCTGCGCAAGGTCAAGCCGAGCGTCCGCATCGTCAACGCCGCCCGCGGCGGCATCGTCGACGAGGAGGCGCTGTACTCGGCGCTGAAGGAGGGCCGCGTCGCCGGGGCCGGCCTGGACGTGTACACCAAGGAGCCGTGCACGGACTCGCCGCTGTTCGAGTTCGACCAGGTCGTGTGCACCCCGCACCTGGGCGCCTCCACGGACGAGGCGCAGGAGAAGGCGGGCATCGCGGTGGCCAGGTCGGTCCGCCTGGCCCTCGCCGGCGAGCTGGTCCCGGACGCGGTGAACGTCCAGGGCGGCGTCATCGCCGAGGACGTCAAGCCGGGTCTGCCGCTCGCCGAGCGGCTCGGCCGCATCTTCACCGCGCTGGCGGGCGAGGTCGCGGTCCGCCTCGACGTCGAGGTGTACGGCGAGATCACCCAGCACGACGTGAAGGTGCTGGAACTCTCGGCGCTCAAGGGCGTCTTCGAGGACGTCGTCGACGAGACGGTGTCGTACGTCAACGCGCCGCTGTTCGCCCAGGAGCGGGGCGTGGAGGTGCGTCTGACGACCAGCTCGGAGTCGGCGGACCACCGCAACGTCGTCACCGTGCGCGGCACGCTCGCCGACGGCGAGGAGGTGTCGGTCTCCGGCACGCTCGCCGGCCCGAAGCACGTGCAGAAGATCGTCGCGGTCGGCGACTACGACGTCGACCTGGCGCTCGCCGACCACATGCTCGTCCTGCGCTACGAGGACCGCCCGGGTGTCGTCGGCACGGTCGGCCGCATCCTCGGCGAGGGCGGCCTCAACATCGCCGGCATGCAGGTCGCGCGGTCGGCGGCCGGTGGCGAGGCGCTGGCGGTCCTGACGGTCGACGACACCGTGTCGCCCGGCGTGCTGGCCGAGGTCGCCGAAGAGATCGGCGCCACGGCGGCCCGTTCGGTCAACCTGGTCTGAGCCCGACCCCGGGGCACACCCCTGACCGGCCCGGCCGGCCCGTCCCGCGCGAGCCGGACGGGCCCCCGCCGCCGGACCCGGTCGTGACGGCGCCGGACGGCCCGGAGTCGATCCGGCCCGTCCGGCGCCGTCGTGCGCGGCGGGGGTTTCCGGTACGGCCCGGCGCCGGGCGCCGCCGGGCCTACAGCCGTGCGGCCTTCAGCGCCATGTGCAGCAGCAGGCGATCCTCGCCGTCGTCCAGGTCCAGGCCGGTCAGCTGCTCCACGCGGGACAGGCGGTAGTACAGGGTCTGGCGGTGGATGCCCAGGCCGGCGGCGGTGCGGCCGGCCTGGCCCGCGCAGTCGAGGTACACCTCGGCGGTCCGGGCGAGTTCCTGGTGCGCGGGGGAGAGCAGGACACGGACGGCGGGGTCCACGGCGGTCTCCGGCGGCAGCCCGGTGAGCATACGGAACGGCCCGATCGACGCCCAGTCGGCGACAGGGCCGAGCCGGGGTTCGGCCAAGGCGGCCCGGGCCGCGGCCGACGCCTCCGTCCACGCCGCGCCCAGCTCGGCGAGCCCCCGGCGGGCCGCCGCGATCCCGGCGGCCGGGCCGGCCCGCCCGGAGGCGCCCGCGCCCGCCGCCGCACCGGCTCCGGGCGGTGTCGGCGTGCCGGCCCGTTCCAGCAACCGGTGCGCCGCCGACACGGCCGGCGCCGGGTTGTCCGTCGAGCGCAGCCGCACCAGCAGCACCAGGCACTGGGCCGACGTGCCCCAGGGCACGGTGCACAGCGCCGTCGCCCCCGGCAGGGTGCGCACCGACGGGGCGTCCTCGGGATCGGCCGACGGCCAGGGGGCCACGCAGACCACCGTGTGCGGGCCGTCCGCACGGGCGCCCAGGGCCGTGCGGAGCTCCGCCACCGCGGCGTCCCGCGGCCAGCCGCGCTCGGCGGTCAGCACCGCCCGCAGCTCCCGGGTCAGGTCGGCGCCGTGCTGCGCCTCGTCCGCGAGCAGTGCGCCGATCCGGGCGGTCACCCGCATGGCGGCCGCCAGTTGCTGCTCCGAGGGCCCGGGATCGTCGTCGAGGAGCCAGACGTAGCCGAGGACGACCCCCCGGTGGCGCACGGGCAGGCAGATCCGGCCCCGGTACACGCCCGCCTCCGGGGTCGGCGGGATCCGGACGGGGTCCGCGGCCCGCGTGATGCCGAATCCCTCGAACCACCTGCGCACCGCGGCCGTGGAGCGGCGGGTCAGGATCGAGCGGGTGCGCACCGGGTCCAGGGCCGACGGGTCGAGGTCGCCCTCACTGTCGTAGGCGCCGAAGGCGATCAGCTCGAAGTTCCGGTTCTCCAGGGTCGCCGGCGCGCCGAGCAGCTCCGAGATCTCGTCGACCAGTTCCTGGTAGTCACCCCTGTGTTCCGACGTCACCCGGGCATTCTCCCGCATCACGGCGGGGCCTTCATACACCTGTCTGAGATCCAGGACGCGGATGCGTGACAGCTGTCGATGGCCGACGATCGGATGGGTCCCTAACTTTCACGGTGGTTCTCCGTGCCGTTCCCGGACGTCGGGTTGCGGCCTTGTTGTTCCTTGTTGTGGAGGTGCCCCGTGCTGGGTCCCGTGATTCTCGCCGCGTCGCGCAGCGACCGGATGCGACGCCTGATCTCGGCGGCCCCGGTGACCAAGCAGGTCGTCGACCGCTTCATCCCCGGCGAGACCGTGGACGACGTCGTCCCGATCATCGAGGACATGACCGGCCGGGGCCTGGAGCTGACCATGGACGTGGTCGGTGAGGACATCACCACCCCCGAGCAGGCCGCCGCCGCCCGGGACGCGTACCTGGACCTGGTCGACCGCCTCAAGCCGCTGGAACTCGGCCCGCGGGTCGAGATGTCCGTCAAGCTGTCGATGTTCGGCCAGGCGCTGGCCGGCGGCCACGAGCTGGCCCTGACGAACGTCCGCCCGGTCGTCGAGGCCGCCGCCGGGATCGGCACCACGGTCACCCTGGACGCGGAGGACCACACGACCCTCGACTCGATGTTCGCCATCCACGAGGAGCTGCGGAAGGACTTCCCGCAGACCGGCTGCGTCATCCAGGCCTACCTCTTCCGCACCGAGGCCGACGCCCGCCGCCTGGCCGCGAGCGGCAGCCGGGTGCGCCTGGTCAAGGGCGCCTACAAGGAGCCCGCCGAGGTTGCCCACCAGAACGGGCACGAGATCGACAAGGCCTACGTCCGCATCCTGCGGACGCTGATGGGGGGCGACGGCTACCCGATGATCGGGTCCCACGACCCGCGTCTGATCTCCGTCGCCCAGGAGCTCGCCCGGAGCGCCGGGCGCAAGCTCGACGAGTACGAGTTCCAGATGCTCTACGGCATCCGCGGCGACGAGCACCTGCGGCTGGCCGCCGAGGGCCACCGCATGCGCGTCTACACCGCCTACGGCACCGACTGGTACGGCTACTTCATGCGCCGGCTCGCGGAGAAGCCGGCCAACCTTCGCTTCTTCGTCCGTTCGATGGTCAGCAAGGGGTGATGTCGCCGGGTGCTCGCCCCAGCGAGACCGTGATGGTCAAGCCCTGACCGACGCACACCGCACGCAACCGCTCCGGCTCCGCCCCGCTGGAGCAGGAATCACTCGGAAGAGGTAACCCCATGGACGCTGTGACCCAGGTCCCCACCCCCGTCAACGAGCCGGTGCACGACTACGCTCCCGGCTCGCCCGAGCGCACCCGCCTGGAGGCCAAGCTCAAGGAGCTGGCCGACAACCCGGTCGACCTGCCCTGCACCATCGGCGGTGCGAAGCGCCTGGGCGGCGGGGAGTCGTTCCAGGTCGTCCAGCCGCACAACCACAAGGCCGTCCTCGGCACCTACCGCAACGCCACCCAGGCGGACGCCCAGGACGCCATCGACGCGGCGCTCGCCGCCGCGCCCGCCTGGCGCGCGATGTCCTTCGACGACCGGGCGGCGATCATCCTGCGCGCCGCCGAGCTGCTTGCCGGCCCGTGGCGCGAGACGATCGCGGCCGCCACCATGCTCGGCCAGTCCAAGACGGCCCAGCAGGCCGAGGTCGACAGCCCCTGCGAGCTCGTCGACTTCTGGCGCTTCAACGTCCACTACGCCCGCCAGATCCTGGCCGAGCAGCCCCCGGCCAACTCCCGGGGCGTGTGGAACCGTCTCGACCACCGCCCGCTGGAGGGCTTCGTCTACGCGATCACGCCGTTCAACTTCTCGGCGATCGCGGCCAACCTGCCGACCGCGCCCGCGCTGATGGGCAACGTCGTGATCTGGAAGCCGTCACCCACCCAGACGCGCGCCGCCGTGCTGCTCATGGAGCTGCTGGAGGAGGCCGGTCTGCCCAAGGGCGTCATCAACCTGCTGACCGGCGACGGCATCGAGGTCTCCGAGGTCGCCCTGGCCCACCGCGACCTCGCGGGCATCCACTTCACCGGTTCGACCAAGACCTTCCAGTACCTGTGGAAGACGGTCGGCAGCAACATCGAGAAGTACCGCTCCTACCCGCGCCTGGTCGGCGAGACCGGCGGCAAGGACTTCCTCGTCGCCCACCCGTCGGCGGACCGCGCGGTGCTGAAGACCGCGCTGACCCGCGGCGCGTTCGAGTACCAGGGCCAGAAGTGCTCGGCCACCTCCCGTGCGTACGTCCCGGCCTCGATCTGGAACTCCGGTTTCAAGGAGGAGTTCGCCGCCGAGGTCGACCACCTGACCATGGGTGACGTCACCGACCTGTCGAACTTCCTCGGCGCGGTCATCGACGAGCGCTCGTTCGCCAGGAACAAGGCGGCGATCGACCGGGCCAAGGAGGACCCGTCCTGCACGATCGTCGCGGGCGGCACCTGTGACGACTCGGTCGGCTACTTCGTCCGCCCGACCGTCATCGAGTGCACCGACCCGGAGAACGAGGTCTTCCGCACGGAGTACTTCGGCCCGATCCTCGCCGTGCACGTCTACGAGGACGACGCCTACGACGAGATGCTGACCCAGATGGAGTCGGTCTCGGACTACGCGCTGACCGGTTCCGTCATCGCCAACGACCGCGCCGCGGCCGCCCACACGATGGAGAAGCTGCGCTACGCGGCCGGCAACTTCTACATCAACGACAAGTCGACCGGCGCCGTCGTCGGCCAGCAGCCCTTCGGCGGCGGCCGTGCCTCCGGCACCAACGACAAGGCCGGCGCCCCGCAGAACCTGATGCGCTGGACCCTGACCCGCGCCATCAAGGAGGCGCTGGTCCCGCCGACCGACTACACCTACCCGCACATGGGCTGACCCCCCGCGGACCCCACGGCACCGCCCCCGCCCCCGCCCCGATCCCCGGGCCGGGGGCGGTGCCGTGGGGTCCGGCCGCACCGGCGCCGAGGCGAGCCCGGCTGCCGTGTGCCGGGCTCTGGTGGGGCGGGGCCGGGCCGCCGACACCGGGCCGATGACCGCCCGCCCCGCTCGCTCCCCGCAGCCCGGGCACCGCGCCCCTGCGCACCGCCCACACCGCCGACCTCACCCCCGCCGAACTCCTCGCCGTGCGCTCCCTGCTGCAGGACGCTCCACGTACGTGTGGCCGGCGTCCGCCGCCGGGGCGGGACCCGGTGCCGGGCTGCTCTTCGACTGGCGCGACGGCGACGTCCTCTGACGCCGCGTCACGCCGGCCACTCCGGCGTGCGGCCCGGCGTGTGCCGCCCCTCCACCCGGGTGGGCTGCCTCCGCCGTCGCCGGTCCGTACGGCCCCCCATTCCGTGTGACGAACCCGCAGGTCACCGCCGTGTGACCCGCTCCGCTGTCTCAGATAGTAGGAAGTCCGAGTAATAGTGGAGACACGCCTGCTTCCCTCCCTTACTTTTGTAGGAGCCGAACGTCTCGCTCGATCCAGCGAATGGCGGTCGTGAGCCGGGCCCCGTGCAGTCACCCCTGCGGCACCGCTCCGAGGCACTTTCCGGGGGAACCTCCCGCGCCGTTCCGGCAGCGGGGGAGTCTCGCACCCCTCTTCCGCACTCCCTGCTCGTTCGAAGGAGTCGATGTCCCATGCCCGAGACGACCGTCCGCCGCCGAGTCCGCCACCTCTCCGGTACGAGCGAGTCCGACCGCAAGAACGCCGCCGCCGCCCTCCAGCGGGCCCTCGACCGCCGCGACAACGGCGGCTCGACCGGCCACTGAGCCGGCGCGGCCCATCCGCGGAGCCGGGAGCCGCACCCGCCGGGTGCGGCGCGGCCGCCACCGGTCGTGCCGCGCCCCGGCCCCGGCGCGCGTCCCGGTGACGTCCCCTCCGGTGGTCCACATCGCGGACATGGCGTGTCATTCCATGGGACGGGGAGTAGGGTGCCGACATGTCTCGCAGCATCGATCTCGCAGTGATCCCCGGTGACGGCATCGGCCAGGAAGTGGTGGCCGAAGGGCTCAAGGTGCTCTCCGCCGCCCTTCCGCAGGATGTGAAGCTGGAGACCAGGGAGTACGACTTCGGCGCCCGGCGCTACCACGCCACCGGTGAGACCCTCACCGACGCCGACCTCGAACAGCTGAAGCGGCACGACGCGATCCTGCTCGGTGCGATCGGCGACCCGTCGGTCCCGTCCGGCGTCCTGGAGCGCGGCTTCCTGCTCAAGCTCCGCTTCGCCTTCGACCATCACGTCAACCTGCGTCCGTCGAAGCTGCTCCCCGGCGTCGCGACCCCGCTCGCCGGTGACCCGCAGATCGACTTCGTGGTCGTCCGTGAGGGCACCGAGGGTCCGTACACCGGCAACGGCGGCACCATCCGCAAGGGCACGGAGCACGAGGTCGCCACCGAGGTCTCCGTCAACACCGCCTTCGGTGTCGAGCGCGTGGTCCGGGACGCCTTCGCCCGCGCCCAGGCGCGCCCGCGCAAGAAGCTCACGCTGGTCCACAAGAACAACGTGCTGACCTTCGCCGGGCACCTGTGGACCGACGTCTTCAACAAGGTGGCCGCGGAGTACCCCGACGTCACCACCGAGTACGTCCACGTCGACGCGGCGACGATCTACCTCGTCACCCAGCCCGAGCGCTTCGACGTCATCGTCACCGACAACCTCTTCGGCGACATCATCACCGACCTCGCCGCGGCCGTGTCCGGCGGCATCGGCGTCGCGGCCTCCGGCAACATCAACCCGAGCCGCGAGTTCCCGTCCATGTTCGAGCCGGTCCACGGCTCGGCCCCGGACATCGCCGGCCAGGGCAAGGCCGACCCCACCGCCACGGTGCTGTCCGTCGCCCTGTTGCTGCGCCACCTCGGCTACGACACCGAGGCGACCCGCATCGAGGACGCGGTCTCCGCCGACCTGGCGGAGCGCACCGCCGAGGCCGCCCGCAGCACCGCCGAGATCGGCGACGCCCTGGCCGTACGAGTGGCCGGCTGACCTCTCCCCGGCCCCCCGGCGGTTCCCGGCCACCCCTTCGGTCAACCCCTCGGCCCTGCCGGAACAGGCAGGGCTCCCACGCTCCGGGCCCGCCGGGACGCGCTGCGGTGCGGCGGGCCCGCCGGAAGCCGCCGGGTGGCATCCGCACCCGGCGGCTTTCCCTGTGCGGCCCCGGGTGCCACCATCACCCGTGGGCCGCATTCACCCCGTTTTCTTCCGGCCTCGACGCCGCGCGATAATCGAAGGCGGAGCCGCGGTACGAGGGAATGCTCGGACGTCCTAGCACCGGCCACCGGTCGTGCGGGCGTGGTCGCGGCCCGTCACGGAAGCCGGTGCTGCATTTCGCCGGGGCGCGCCCCGGAGAACCGGCCGAGAAGACCGTCGCCGCCCGCCCCGCCCCGAGTCAGGAAGTGAAGGACCTCCTCTGATGACGACGCCCACGATCGAGCTCAAGCCTTCGGCCCACCCGCTCTCCGACGCGGAGCGCGAGGCGATCCTGGCCCGCCCCGGCTTCGGCCGCCACTTCACCGACCACATGGTGACGATCAGGTGGACGGAGGGCCGGGGCTGGCACGACGGCCAGCTCGTTCCGTACGCGCCGATCCCGCTGGACCCCGCCACGCACGTCCTGCACTACGCGCAGGAGATCTTCGAGGGCCTGAAGGCCTACCGGCAGCCCGACGGCTCGGTCGCCACCTTCCGCCCCGAGAAGAACGCCCGGCGCTTCCAGGCCTCCGCCCGCCGCCTGGCCATGCCCGAGCTGCCCGTCGAGACGTTCGTCGAGGCCTGCGACCTGCTGGTCCAGCAGGACAAGGCGTGGGTGCCGGCGCACGGCGGCGAGGAGTCCCTCTACCTGCGCCCCTTCATGATCGCCACCGAGGTCGGCCTCGGAGTCAAGCCCGCCAACGAATACCTCTTCCTGGTCATCGCCTCCCCGGCGGGCGCCTACTTCCCGGGCGGCGTGAAGCCGGTCTCCATCTGGGCGTCCGAGGACCGCGTCCGCGCCGTTCCGGGCGGCATGGGCGACGCGAAGACGGGCGGCAACTACGCGGCCTCCCTGCTCGCCCAGGCCGAGGCCGCCGCGCAGGGCTGCGACCAGGTCTGCTACCTCGACGCCGTGGAGCACAGGTGGGTCGAGGAGCTGGGCGGCATGAACCTGTACTTCGTCTACGGCGACAGGATCGTCACCCCGACGCTGACGGGCTCCATCCTGGAGGGCGTCACGCGTGACTCACTGCTGACGGTCGCCCGCGACCTCGGCTACCGGGCCGAGGAGGGCCGCGTCTCCATCGATCAGTGGCAGCGCGACGCCGAGAACGGCACCCTCACCGAGGTCTTCGCCTGCGGCACGGCCGCCGTCATCACCCCGGTCGGCACCGTCAAGCGCGCGACCGCCGAGTGGCAGCAGTCGGGCGGCGAGCCGGGCGAGGTCACGCTCAGGCTGCGCCAGGCCCTCCTGGACCTCCAGCGGGGCATCTCGGAGGACAAGCACGGCTGGATGCACCGGCTCGGCTGACCCGGGCCGAAAGGGCCGGCCCCGTCCGCCCACGCACAGGCGGACGGGGCCGGCCCTTTTTGTGCGCTCGTTTTGGAGCAGCGCTCTATCCTTCTGTGCATTGCACGTCGGACTCTCTTCCGCAGCAGGGCCGCCACGTTTAGAGTGACGCTCTAAAACGTAGGCAAGGAGGTGCGTGGCGTGCGACTGACACCCACCGAGCGCGACCGGCTGCTGCTGTTCTCGGCCGCCGAACTGGCCCGGGCCCGCAGGGCCCGCGGCCTCAGGCTCAACGTGCCGGAGGCCACCGCTCTGATCGCCGACACGGTCTGTGAGGCGGCCCGCGACGGCGCCCGGCTCGCCGGGGCCGTCGAGCGGGCCCGCGCCGTGCTCGGCCCGGACGACGTCCTGCCGGGCGTGGCGGACGTCGTCACCGAGGTCCAGGTGGAGGCCGTCTTCGACGACGGCTCGCGGCTCGCGGTGGTCACCGACCCCATCGGCGGGGGCGGCCTCGGCGAGGAGGGGCCGGGTGCCCTGCTGCCGGGCCCGGGACACGCCGAGCCCGGCGCGGTGGCCCGGCTGACGGTCACCAACACCGCGACCGTGCCGGTCTCCGTCACCTCCCACTTCCACTTCTTCGAGGCCAACCCGCGCCTGGACTTCCCGCGTGAGCGGGCCTACGGGATGCGGCTCGCCGTGCCCGCCGGGTCGTCCGTCCGCTTCGGCCCGGGCGAGAGCGTCGAGGTGGGCCTGGTGCCCGTCGGCGGCGACCGCGTCGCCATCGGGTTCGCCGGACTCGTCGACGGCCCGCTGGACGCCCCCGGTGCCCGGCAGGAGGCCCTGCGCCGGGCCGCCGCCTGCGGCTACCTGGGCGCCACGGCCGAGCCGGCCGCGGACGACCCCCATGGAGCCGCGCACAACCCCGGCGACCCCCCGACGGCAGCCGGGGGACCGGAGGACACCGAGGGAGCCCAGCGCGCGGGAGGCGCACGATGAACCCGTACGAGTACGCCGCCACCCACGGCCCGCGCGCCGGCGACCGCATCCGCCTCGGGGACTCCGGCCTGGTGGTCCGCGTCGAGTCCGACGCGCAGCGGTACGGCGACGAGTTCCTGGCCGGCTTCGGCAAGACCGCCCGCGACGGGCTGCACCTGAAGGCGGCCGCCGTCCGCGACACCTGTGACGTCGTGATCAGCAACGTCGTCGTGATCGACGCGGTCCTGGGCATCCGGAAGGTGTCGATCGGTATCCGAGAGGGACGCATCCACGCCATCGGGCGCGCGGGAAACCCCGACACCCTCGACGGCGTCGACGTCGTGGTCGGCACCGGCACCTCGATCGTCTCAGGCGAGGGGCTGATCGCCACCGCGGGCGCCGTCGACACCCATGTCCACCTGCTGTCGCCGCGCATCATGGAGGCCTCGCTCGCCTCCGGCGTCACCACGGTCATCGGCCAGGAGTTCGGACCCGTGTGGGGCGTCGGCGTGAACTCGCCCTGGGCGCTCGGGCGCGCGTTCGCCGCCTTCGACGCCTGGCCGGTCAACGTCGGGTTCCTGGGCCGGGGCTCGTCGTCCGACCCGGCACCGCTGGTGGAGGCACTGGCCGAGGGCGGCGCGTCCGGTTTCAAGGTGCACGAGGACATGGGCGCGCACACCCGTGCCCTGGACACCGCCCTCCGGGTCGCCGAGGAGCACGACGTCCAGGTGGCCCTGCACAGCGACGGGCTGAACGAGTGCCTGTCCGTCGAGGACACCCTGCGGGTGCTGGAGGGCCGGACGATCCACGCCTTCCACATCGAGGGCTGCGGCGGCGGCCACGTGCCGAACGTGCTGAAGATGGCCGGGGTCCCGAACGTCATCGGCTCCTCGACCAACCCCACCCTGCCCTTCGGCCGGGACGCGGTGGCGGAGCACTACGGCATGATCGTCTCGGTCCACGGCCTGAAGACCGACCTGCCGGGCGACGCCGCCCTGGCCCGCGACCGGATCCGCGCCGGGACCATGGGCGCGGAGGACGTGCTGCACGACCTGGGCGCCATCGGCATCACCTCCTCCGACGCGCAGGGCATGGGCCGGGCGGGCGAGACCGTGCGCCGCACGTTCGCGATGGCCGGGAAGATGAAGGCCGAGCGGGGACCGCTCGACGGCGCCGTCGACACCGGCGACGACAACGCCCGCGTGCTGCGCTACATCGCCAAGCTGACCGTCAACCCGGCCATCGCGCACGGGCTCGCCCACGAGGTCGGCTCGATCGAAGTCGGCAAGCTGGCCGACATCGTGCTGTGGCGGCCGGAGTACTTCGGTGCCAAGCCGCAGCTGGTGCTGAAGGCGGGGTTCCCCGCCTACGGCGTCGTCGGCGATCCCAACGCGGCCACGGACACCTGCGAACCCCTCGTGCTGGGGCCGCAGTTCGGCGCGCACGGCGCGACCCCGGCCGAGCTGTCCGTGGCGTTCGTCGCGCAGGCGGCCCTGGACCAGGGCAACGACCGGATGCCCACCCGGCGGCGCCGGGTCGCCGTGCGCGGCACCCGCGGCATCGGCCCCGTCGACCTGCGCCGGAACTCCCGCACCGGAACCGTCGACGTGGACGAGCGCACCGGCCTGGTCACCCTCGACGGCGACCCGGTCCGCTCCGGGCCCGCCGACTCGGTCGCCCTCAACCGCCTGTACTTCCTCTGAGGCCCACCCGCCGGCCACAGTCCGAGACCCGAGGACCCGCCCATGAACACGCCCGCCGCCGACGGCTTCCGCATGCCCGCCGAGTGGACGCCGCACGAGCGCACCTGGATGGCCTGGCCCGGCCCCAACCCCACCTTCGACGACCCCGGCGACCTGGCCGCCGCCCGGGCCGCCTGGGCGTCGGTCGCCCGCGCGGTCCGCCGCTTCGAGCCGGTCACCGTGGTCTGCGGCCCCGGCCGTTCCGCCGAGGCACGGGCCCTGCTGGGCCCCGGCGTCGACACCGTCGAGCGCGACCTCGACGACGCCTGGATGCGGGACGTCGGCCCCACCTTCCTCACCGACGGCCACGGCACACTCGCCGCCGTCGACTGGACGTTCAACGGCTGGGGCGCCCAGCACTGGGCCCGCTGGGACCACGACGCGAAGATCGCCGCGCAGGTCGCGGACCTCGCGGGCGCGCGGACGTACGCCTCGGACCTGGTCAACGAGGGCGGCGCGATCCACGTCGACGGCGAAGGCACCGTCCTGCTGACCGAGACGGTGCAGCTCGGCCCCGAGCGCAACCCCGGCTGGACGAAGGAGCGGGTCGAGGCGGAGGTCCACGCCCATCTCGGCACCCGCAAGGCGATCTGGCTGCCGCGCGGCCTCACCGGCGACTACCCTCCCCACGGCTTCGGCACCCTCGGCCACGTCGACATCGTCGCCGCGTTCGCCCGTCCCGGCGTCGTCGTCGCCCACCACCAGCCGGACCCGGCCCACCCCGACCACGAGGTGACGAAGGAGGTCATCGGCCTGCTGAGGTCCGCCACCGACGCCCGCGGCCGCCGTCTGGAGGTCGTGGAGGTGCCCGCCCCGGCCGCTCTGGAGGCCGACGGCCACTGGGCCGACTACTCCTACATCAACCACTACCTCTGCAACGGCGGCGTGGTGCTGTGCGGCTTCGACGACCCGCGCGACGAGGTCGCGGCCGGCATCTTCCGCCGCCTGTTCCCGGAGCGGACGGTGACCCTGGTGGACGCCCGTACGATCTTCTCCGGCGGCGGTGGCATCCACTGCGTCACCCAGCAGCAGCCGAGGACCTGAAGGAGGCGCGGATGACCGGACCGGCACGGGCGCGCAGGCACGCGCCGCCGCGCGAGGAGGTCCTCGCCGCCGCCATGGCGATGATCGCCGATTGCGGGCTGGAACAGCTGACCATGGCCGCGCTCGGCCGGAAGGTCGGGATGAGCAGCGGCCACCTGCTGTACTACTTCCGCTCCAAGGACGAACTGCTGCTGCGGACGCTGGAGTGGAGCGAGCGGGGCCTCGGCGCCGAGCGCGGCCGGCTGCTCGCCCGCACCGGCCCGGCCCGCGAGCGGCTCGACGCCTACGTCGATCTGTACGTCGCCGAGGGGCACCGCGACCCGCACTGGACGCTGTGGCTGGAGGTCTGGAACCGCTCGCGGAACGCCGACGACGACGCCCGCGACCGGCAGGCCGCCATCGAGGGCGCCTGGCACCGCGACCTGGCCGCCCTGGTCGCCGAGGGGGTCTCCCGCGGCGAGTTCCGCCCCGTCGACGCCGACCGCTTCGCGACCCGGCTGCGCGCCCTGCTCGACGGCTTCTCCCTGAACGTGGCGATCGGGCTGCGCGGCACCGACCGGCAGCGGGTGCTCGGTCATGTGCGGGAGTTCCTCGACGAGTCGCTGGGGCGGCCCGGCGCCGCGGACGCCTGACCGGCCGCCTTGGCCCGCACGGCGGCCACGCGGGCAACCGGCCCCGGTGAAACGGTCGTTGAGGTGCGTCACCGTGCGTCCCACGGGGCAGGTACGGCTCATGGAACGACAGCACTGGAAGAGGATCTGGATCGGCTCGGCAGGCAACATGGTGGAGTGGTACGACTGGTTCGTCTACGCCAGTTTCGCCACCTATTTCGCCGGCGCCTTCTTCCCCGACGACAACCCGACCGCCCAGCTCATGAACACGGCGGGCATCTTCGCGGTCGGTTTCTTCATGCGCCCGGTCGGCGGCTGGCTCCTCGGCCGGGTGGGGGACCGCAGGGGCCGCAAGGCCGCGCTGACACTCACCGTCACGCTGATGTCGGCGTCCGCGATCCTCATCGCCGCCGCGCCGACGTACGCGGTGGCCGGGTACGGCGGCGCGCTGGTGCTGCTGGTCGCCCGGCTGCTGCAGGGACTGTCGGTGGGCGGCGAGTACGCGGCGAGCGCCACCTACCTCACCGAGGCCTCCGACCCCCGCCGGCGCGGCTTCGCCTCCAGCTTCCAGTACGTGTCCATGACCGCCGGCCAGATCGTCGGCCTCGGCCTGCTGATCGTCCTGCAGCGCACGATGACGGACGACGCGCTGCACGGCTACGGCTGGCGGATCCCGTTCGTGGTCGGCGCGCTCGGCGCCGCCGTGGTGTTCTACCTGCGGCGCAGCATGCTGGAGACGGAGGTGTTCGAGGCCGACGCGAGCAGCGGGCGGGAGCGCGGCACCCTGCGCGCGCTGTGGCGGCACCGCCGGGAGGCCCTCCTGGTGATGGCGCTGACCATGGGCGGCACGGTCGCGTACTACACCTACACCACGTACCTGACGAAGTACCTGTCGAACTCCGCCGGCCTGCCGAAGCGTACGGCGACCCTCGTCTCCTTCACCGCGCTGATCGTCTTCGCCTGTCTGCAGCCGCTCGCCGGCCGCCTGTCCGACCGGATCGGCCGCCGTCCGCTGCTGATCGGCTTCGCCGTCGGCTCGACGTTCCTCACCGTGCCGATCATGGCCCTGCTGAAGGACGCGGGCAGTTTCTGGCCGGCCCTGGGCCTGTCGCTGCTCGCGCTGGTCGTGGTCACCGGTTACACGTCGATCAACGCGTGCGTGAAGGCGGAGCTGTTCCCGACGGGTGTGCGCGCGCTCGGCGTGGCCCTGCCGTACGCGCTGGCCAACGCGCTGTTCGGCGGCACCGCGGAGTACGTGGCGCTGTGGTTCAAGGACGCCGGCCTGGAGTCCGGTTTCTCGTGGTACGTGGCGGGCTGCGCGGCCGTGTCCCTGGTGGTCTACGTCGCCATGCGGGAGACGAAGGACCTGGACCTGACGCGCGTGAGCGAGGCCGAATCGTCTCATCTGACGTCCGCATCCTGAGACGGCGGTGAGTACAGGGGGCGGAAATGTGCCAGACTGCCCCCGTGCTCTCGTTCGCCATGATTATGGGCAGCAGGCGCGCCGGTCCGCAGTGACCGCCACGTACGACCATGTGCGGGCGGCCACCGTCGTCCTCGACCCGCGCGCAGACCTCTCGCACCCGCGAGGGGTTTTTCGTTTTCCTGGCCCACCCTCAGCCGGGGAAGCCGGCGCGAGGGACCAATGGGGGGACGGTGGAGCCGGTCATTGACGGTAAGACCGAGATCCAAAACAGGAGCCTTCAGACCATGACCGCAAGCAGCCAGCCGGCCGATTCGTTCCACGTCTTCGACACCACCCTGCGCGACGGCGCCCAGCGCGAGGGCATCAACCTCACGGTCGCCGACAAGCTGGCCGTGGCTCGGCACCTGGACGACTTCGGGGTGGGCTTCATCGAGGGCGGCTGGCCCGGCGCCAACCCCCGGGACACCGAGTTCTTCGCCCGGGCCCGGCAGGAGATCGACTTCCGGCACGCCCAGCTGGTCGCCTTCGGCGCGACCCGCCGGGCGGGCGGCAGGGCGGCGGACGACCCCCAGGTCAAGGCACTGCTGGACTCGGGCGCCGAGGTGATCACGCTGGTGGCCAAGTCGCACGACCGGCACGTGGAGCTGGCGCTGCGCACCACGCTGGAGGAGAACCTGGAGATGGTCCGGGACACCGTCTCCCACCTGCGCGCCGAGGGCCGCCGGGTCTTCGTCGACTGCGAGCACTTCTTCGACGGCTACCGCGCCAACCCGGAGTACGCCAAGGCGGTCGTCCGGGCGGCGGCGGGGGCGGGCGCCGACGTCGTGATCCTGTGCGACACCAACGGCGGCATGCTTCCCGCCCAGGTCCAGGCCGTCGTCTCCACCGTCCTCACCGACACCGGCGCCCGCCTCGGCATCCACGCCCAGGACGACACCGGCTGCGCGGTCGCCAACACGCTCGCCGCCGTCGACGCCGGCGCCACGCACGTGCAGTGCACCGCGAACGGCTACGGCGAGCGGGTCGGCAACGCCAACCTGTTCCCGGTGGTCGCGGCCCTGGAGCTGAAGTACGGCAAGAAGGTGCTCCCCGAGGGCCGGCTGCGCGAGATGACACGGGTCTCCCACGCCATCGCCGAGGTGGTCAACCTCACGCCCTCCACGCACCAGCCCTACGTGGGTGTCTCCGCGTTCGCCCACAAGGCGGGCCTGCACGCCTCCGCCATCAAGGTCGATCCGGACCTCTACCAGCACATCGACCCCGAGCAGGTCGGCAACACCATGCGGATGCTGGTGTCCGACATGGCCGGCCGCGCCTCGGTGGAGCTGAAGGGCAAGGAGCTCGGCATCGACCTCGGCGGCGACCGCGAGCTGGTCGGCCGGGTGGTCGACCGGGTCAAGGAGCGCGAGCTCGAGGGCTACACGTACGAGGCGGCGGACGCGAGCTTCGAGCTGCTGCTGCGCGAGGAGGTCGCGGGCAGGCCCCTGCGCTACTTCCGCACCGAGTCCTGGCGCGCGATCGTCGAGGACCGCCCCGACGGCAGCCACGCCAACGAGGCCACCGTCAAGCTGTGGGCCAAGAGCGAGCGCATCGTCGCCACCGCGGAGGGCAACGGACCGGTCAACGCCCTGGACCGGGCCCTGCGCGTCGCCCTGGAGAGGATCCACCCCGAGCTGGCCACGTTCGAGCTGGTCGACTACAAGGTCCGCATCCTCGAGGGCAAGCACGGCACCCGCTCCACCACCCGCGTCCTGATCTCCACCTCGGACGGCTCGGGCGAGTGGTCCACGGTGGGCGTGGCGGAGAACGTGATCGCGGCGTCGTGGCAGGCCCTCGAGGACGCCTACACCTACGGCCTGCTGCGCGCGGGCGTGGAGCCGACGGAGTAGGGCGGCCGCCCGGCGCGGACTCCCCGCGGGGAGCCCGCGCCGGGCGGCCCCGTCACCGGGGGGACGCCGGTCCTCAGCGCGGGAAGGCGGCCCGTGCGGTGACCCGGGAGGCCGAAGGGCGTCGTGGCGGGCAGGGGGCGGCAGGTGCCCAGCGGCGGCCACGTCTCCTTTCGGTCGCTTCGGGTAGCTTCGAAGTATGAAGGCCGTCACCCTGACCGAAGCTTTCCCCCGACTGCTGGTCGCGCTGGTGGTGGCCGTCCTGAGCGGCCTGGTCGTCCCGTCGGCCGCCACCGCGCAGGCCTCGGCGGTCACCGCGCCACCCGCGGTGACCCGCGCCGCGGCCGCCGGCGGAGCGGTCACCGCGGCCCCGGCGGTGACCAGCGTGTCCACGATCGCCGAGGCGCTGCGCAAGAACCCCGTCTACGTGGACCCGGCCGCCGCGGGCCAGCTGTCGCGATCCGACGCCGACGCCCTCGCCCGGCAGATCAAGGACGCGGACAAGCCCGTCTTCATCGTGGTGCTGCCCGCCGGCTACCCGGCGCGGAACCTGTTCACCGACCTGCGCACCGCGACCGGCATCACCGGCCTGTACGGCATCCGCCTCGGCGACCGCTTCGACGCGCGCGCCGACTCCTCCGTCCTGCCGCGCGACGCCGTCAGGAACCTGGTGACCAGCGTCCAGGGTGAGGACGCCCGGACGCAGCTCACCGACTTCACCCGGCGGGCGCTGGCCAACGTGCGCGGCTCGGCCCCCTCGACGTGGGGCGGCTCCGGCCGGGACGAAGGGGTCTCCAGCACCGCGCTGGTCACCGCGGGCGCGGTCCTGGTGGCGGGCGGCGTGGGCGCCTACGCCCTCGTCCGGCGCAACCGGAGCCGCAGGGAGAACGAGCAGCGGGCCGCGCTGGAGCAGCTGCGGGTCGTCGTCGACGAGGACATCACCGCCTTCGGCGAGGAACTGGACCGTCTGGACTTCCACCCCGCGGAGCCGGGCGCGGACGACGCCATGCGCGCCGACTACGAACGCGCGCTGAACGCCTACGAGCAGGCCAAGCGGCGTATGGCCGAGGCCGCCAGGCCGCAGGACGTGCGCGCCGTGACCGAGGCTCTGGAGGACGGCCGGTTCTCCCTGGTCCAGCTCGCCGCCCGGCGTGAGCGCCGCCCGCTGCCCGAACGCCGTCCGCCCTGCTTCTTCGACCCGCGCCACGGTCCCTCGGTCGCCGACGCCTCCTGGACGCCCCCGGGTGGGGCACCCCGCGAGGTCCCGGTCTGCGCGGCCGACCAGATCCGCCTCGCCGAAGGCCGCGAGCCGGGAATCCGCGAGGTCGACACCGACTACGGTCGCCGCCCCTACTGGGAGGCGGGCCCGGCCTACGGGCCCTGGGCGGGCGGCTACTTCGGCGGCGGTCTCCTGCCCGGCCTGCTGGTCGGCACCTGGCTCGGCGGCATGATGGCGGCCCCGGCGTACGCCGCCGACTACGGGACCGGCTACGGCGACTTCGGCGCCGGCGGCTACGAGGGCGGCGACCTCTCCGGGTCCGACTTCGACCCGGGTGACTTCGGCGGCTTCGGCGGAGGCGACCTGGGCGCCGGCGGAGACTTCGGCGGCGGCGGAGGCGGCGACTTCGGGGGCGGGTTCTGACCCGCCGCCGCTGACCCGGCCTGATCGGAACGCCCCGCGGATGTCACGCACGCCGAGCGCCCGCCCTCCCGGTACTTACGGAGGGCGGGCGCGCTCGGGCCGGCGTGCGGCGGGCGGGGCCCGGCCGTGGAGCCGCTGCCGCCGCGGGGATCAGGCGTTCTTGATCGCCGAGATGTCGAAGTTCAGCTTGATCCTGTCGGAGACCAGGACGCCGCCCGTCTCCAGGGCCGCGTTCCAGGTGAGGCCGAACTCCGAGCGCAGGATCTCGGCCTTGCCTTCAAAGCCGACGCGCTCGTTGCCGAAGGGGTCCGTGGCGGCGCCGTTGAACTCCAGGTCGATGGTGACCGGCTTGGTGACGCCGAGGACGGTCAGGTCACCGGTGAGGCGGTAGTCGTCGCCCCCCAGGGCCTCCGCCTTGGTGGAGCGGAAGGTCATGGTGGGGAACTCGTCCACCTTGAAGAAGTCGGCGCTCTTCAGGTGCCCGTCGCGGTCGGCGGAGCCGGTGTCGATGCCGGCCATCGTGATGTCGAGGGAGGCGGTCGACCTCGACGGCTCGGAGCCGTCCAGGTGCAGCGTGCCGGTGAAGTCGTTGAACTTCCCCTTGACGTTCGTGACCATGGCGTGCCGCGCGACGAAGCCGAGCGTGGAGTGGGACGGGTCGATCGTGTAGTCGCCGGTCAGCGCGGCCAGGTCCGCGCTCACGGCGGCGGGGGCGGTGCTGTCGGTGGCGTTGTCGTTCCTGCGGCTGAAGATGCCCATGACGTGCTCCTTGGGGACGGGGTGGTCACTCGCCGCCGGGCCGGGCGGCGAGGTTGATGTTGAAAGTTCAAATGCTTCAACGGGGACGACAGTAGTCCTATTCCGTTCAATGTTCAACATTATCCGGGGCCGGTTTCCGGAACTGCCGACGGTGACCGCCGACGCCCTCTGGCGAACGCGCGTAGAACTCGGGCACCATCTCCCTGCACCACCTGCACCGCCGCCCCACTGGAAGCACGGCCACCCGCAGGAAGGGTCCCCACATGAAGGTCCGCTCCACCCTGACCGCACTCGCACTCGTCGTCGCCCCCGGCGTCGCCGTCGTCGGCACCGCCTCCGACGCCTTCGCGGTAACCAAGATCAGCCACGCCACCGCGACCCAGATGTTCCGCAACGCCGGCGTCACCTGGTCCTCCTCCGGCAACTGCTCCGACCGGAACAACTCGACCTGTACGTCCTTCGAGCAGCTGAACCTCGCCACCGCCCAGGGCGCCCAGACCCTCAAGGGGGCCATCGGCTGCGCCCTGAACATCACCGGAGGCACGGAGACCGGGCACGCCTCCGGCACCTACTCGCACTGGAACGGCTACAAGCTCGACTACGGCAAGAGCACCTGCCTCACCAGCTACATCAAGAACACCTTCACCTACATCGGCCTGCGCGGCGACGGCGCCCCGCAGTACAAGTCCGGCTCCGGCAACATCTACGCCGACGAGGGCAACCACTGGGACGTCCTGTACTACAACTGCGGCGGCTGCTGAGCCGTCACCGGCAGGACGAGGACACCCGGGCGGCGGCTTCCGGACAACCGCCGCCCGGGCGGGCCCGTGCCATTGACCGCACCGGCGGCCGCGGTAACACCTCCCCATGACGAAGCATCGGCTACGAGCCACGTCCGGACCGCGCCACCTCACCCCACCCACCCGCCGTGCCTTCCTGCTCGCGGCGGCCCTGTCGGCGGCCGCCACCGGCGCCCCCGCACCCCGCGCCGCCGCCGCCGACGACCCCTACGACGCCCTCCGCCGGCGGTGGCTCGGCATTTCCCTGGGCACCGGCTACGACCCGGCCGTCGAGCCGTACGCCTCCCGGCTGGCCGGGACCGGCCGGCTCGCCCGCGACTTCCAGGCCGCGATGGCGCCCTCCGCCGGCTCCCTGTGGCCCGGGCACCCCTTCGACCCGCCCTCGGGCATCACGTCCAGCTACGGCCGGCTGTGGACGATGACCCGGTCCTACGTGCAGCAGGGCACCGGTGCCACCGGCGACCCCGGCCTCCTCGCGGACGTCGTGCGCGGCCTCGACCACCTCTCCACCACCGTCTACAACCCCTCGACGACGCGCTACGGCAACTGGTGGGAGTGGCAGATCGGCAGCCCCCGCCTGCTGACGGACATCACGGCCGCGCTGTACGACCACCTCTCCGACGCCCGGATCACGGCGGCCTGCGCGGCCGTCGACCACTTCGTCCCCGACGCCGTGCTGCGCGACTACTCCGGCACCTCCACCGGGGCCAACCGCGTCGACCTGTGCCGTTCGGTCGCCCTGCGCGGCGTCCTCGGCCGCGACGGCGCCAAGCTCGCCCTCGCCCGGGACGCGCTGTCGCCGGTCTTCCCGTACGTCACCGAGGGCGACGGGCTCTACGCCGACGGGTCCTTCGTCCAGCACACGTGGGTCGCGTACTCGGGCACGTACGGTCAGGTCCTGCTCGACGGGCTGGGCCGCCTCCTCGCCCTGCTCGCCGGATCGCCGTGGGAGGTGACGGACCCCGGCCGAAACCTCGTGCTCGGAAGCGTCGAGCACGCCTTCGCGCCGCTCGTCCACGACGGTCTGGTGATGGACAGCGTCAACGGCCGCGCCATCAGCCGCGGTCACCTCAAGAGCGACGACCGGCCCGTGCTGCGCGGCGACCACTTCCACGGGCAGCAGCTGATCGCCGCCATCGCGCTCCTCGCGGACGGCGTGGGCGAGCCCGGGCGCGCCCGCCTGCACGCGCGGATCAAGGGCTGGGTCGAACGGGACACCGTCTCACCCGTGCTGACGGCCCCTCAGTTCGACGTCGCCGACCTGGCCCGGCTGCACGCGATCGCGGACTCCGGCGTCGCCGCCGCCCCCGAGCCGGCGGGCCACCGTCTGTTCGCGGCCATGGACCGCGCCGTCCACCGCCGGCCCCGCTTCACTGCGAACATCTCCATGGCCAGCGAGCGCATCGCCCACTACGAGTGCGGCAACGGCGAGAACCCCCGCGGCTGGCACACCGGGGCGGGCATGGTCCTGTGGTGGGCGACCGGGGTGCCCACCGACCAGTACACCGACTGGTTCTGGCCGACCGTGGACTGGTACCGGCTGCCCGGCACCACCGTCTCCACCCGGCGGCTCGCCGACCGCGCGGGCGGCGAGTGGGGCGAGGCCAGGCCGGACGTGCGGTGGGTCGGCGGCACGACGGACGGCGAGTACGCGGCCGTCGGGCAGCATCTCAAGGGGCTCGGCTCCACCCTTCGGGCCCGCAAGGCGTGGTTCTGCGCCGACGACGCCGTCATCTGCCTCGGCGCGGGCATCACCTGCGCCGACGGCGTCCCGGTCGAGACGGTCGTCGACAACCGCCGGCTGGGCGGCGACGGGACCGAGCCCCTCGTGCGCGGTCCCGGCTGGGCCCATCTGGCGGGTCACGGCGGCTGGATCGTGCCCCGCGGAGACCTGCGAACGGTGCGGGAGGACCGTACGGGTGCCTGGTCCGACATCAACACCACCAGCACCACGGAACGCCGCACCCGGCGCTGGCAGACCCTCTGGCTGGACCACGGCACCGATCCGGTGGACGCCTCGTACGTGTACGTGCTGATGCCCGGTGCCTCGCGGCGCGAGGTCGCGGTCCGTGCCGCCGACCGCCACTGGATGACGGTGCTCGCCAACGACGCCGGCCGTCAGGCGGTGGCCGTGCCCCCGCTCGGTCTGACCGCCGCCCTCTTCTGGCAGGCCGGTACGGTGGGACCGCTCACCGCGTCGGCCGGCGCGGCCGTGCTGGTACGCCGCCGGGGACGGACGGCTACGCTCTGCGTGAGCGAGCCCCCGCGCACCGGCCGGCCGCTGGAGATCCTCTGGGACCGTCCGGTGCACCGGGTGCTGCGGGCGGACGCCTCCGTCGAGGTGGTCGCCACAGGCCGCCGTCTGGGCGTGCGTGTCACTCCGGGGATGGCATGTGGCACCCACGTATGTGAGGTGTCCCTCGCCCTCTGACTTTGTGTGACTCCTACAACGCGGAAGCCTTCTGAGCAGTCGGATTGGCTGCAACGGCCGGTGGTTCTGTTCAAGGGCACCAGGAAAACGGCCCGGAGACTGTACGGAGTCGACGGCCCGCTTTCCTTGGTGTCCTTCGTAAGGTCACTACATGACCGTTTTGGAAGAGACGACGGGTGGGCCGACCGGCGAGCCGACGGACGCCCGTGGGCGGGTCGCCGAGTTGCACGGGATTCGTGCGCAGGCGGTGGCGGGTCCGAGTGAGAAGGCGACGGCGGCGCAGCGTGCCAAGGGCAAGCTGACGGCGCGGGAGCGGATCGAGTTGCTCCTGGACCCGGGTTCCTTCCAGGAGGTCGAGCAGCTGCGGCGGCACCGGGCGACGGGGTTCGGTCTGGAGGCGAAGCGGCCGTACACCGATGGGGTGGTCACCGGGTGGGGGACGGTGGAGGGCCGCACGGTGTTCGTGTACGCGCACGATTTCCGGATTTTCGGTGGTGCGCTGGGTGAGGCGCATGCCACGAAGATCCATAAGATCATGGACATGGCGATCGCGGCGGGTGCGCCGCTGGTGTCGCTGAACGACGGGGCCGGTGCGCGGATCCAGGAGGGTGTCTCGGCGCTGGCGGGCTACGGCGGGATCTTCCAGCGCAACACGAGGGCGTCGGGGGTGATTCCGCAGATCTCGGTGATGCTGGGCCCGTGTGCGGGGGGCGCGGCCTACAGTCCGGCGCTGACGGACTTCGTGTTCATGGTCCGGGAGACCTCGCAGATGTTCATCACCGGCCCGGACGTGGTCAAGGCGGTCACCGGTGAGGAGATCACGCAGAACGGTCTGGGCGGGGCGGACGTGCACGCGGAGACCTCAGGGGTGTGTCACTTCGCCTACGACGACGAGGAGACGTGCATCGCCGAGGTGCGCTACCTGCTGTCGCTGCTGCCGCAGAACAACCGGGAGACGCCGCCGCGGGTGGAGTGCGCCGACCCCGCCGAGCGCCGCTCGCAGGTGCTGCTGGACCTGGTCCCGGCGGACGGCAACCGCCCCTACGACATGGCCAAGGTGATCGAGGAGATCGTCGACGACGGCGAGTACCTGGAGGTCCACGAGCGCTGGGCCCGCAACATCATCTGCGCGCTGGCCCGCCTGGACGGCCAGGTCGTGGGCATCATCGCCAACCAGCCGCAGGTACTGGCCGGCGTCCTGGACATCGAGGCGAGCGAGAAGGCCGCCCGCTTCGTGCAGATGTGCGACGCCTTCAACGTCCCCCTCGTCACCTTCCTGGACGTGCCGGGCTTCCTGCCCGGTGTCGACCAGGAACACGGCGGCATCATCCGGCACGGCGCGAAACTGCTCTACGCCTACTGCAACGCCACCGTGCCGCGGATCTCGCTGATCCTGCGCAAGGCCTACGGAGGCGCCTACATCGTGATGGACAGCCAGTCCATCGGCGCCGACCTCACCTACGCCTGGCCCACCAACGAGATCGCGGTGATGGGCGCCGACGGCGCGGCCAACGTCATCTTCCGCCGCCAGATCGCCGACGCCCCCGACCCCGAGGCGACGCGTCAGAAGATGGTCAAGGAATACAGGACCGAGCTGATGCACCCCTACTACGCGGCCGAACGCGGCCTGGTCGACGACGTCATCGACCCCACCGAAACCCGCGAGACACTCATCCGCTCCCTGGCCATGCTGCACACCAAACACGCCGACCTGCCCTCCCGCAAACACGGCAACCCCCCGCAGTAACCACCGCGGGAACCCCCGCGGACCCGGCACGCAGACCCTGCCGCCCCACCACGCGAACGCCGCCGAGATGCCGCGGACCCCTTCCTCACGGAGACTGACACCCATGGACATGCCCGACATCCGCGTCGAGAAGGGCCACGCCGAGCCCGAGGAAGTCGCCGCCCTCACGGCCATCCTCCTGGCCCGCGCCGCCGCCCACACCCCCACCACACCCACCCCCACCCACCGCGGCCGCACCAAAGCCGGCTGGCGCCGCCTGGAACGCGAGAACGGCTTCCGCGCCCCCCACAGCTGGCACGCGTAGATCACACCGTTCGTTGCAGACGAAGAAGGGCTCCTCCGCCGGGAGGAGCCCTTCTTCGTGCGCGCGGCCGGAGATCGCGGGTACCACCGGGGGGTGTGCGTGCGGCCGGGAGAACGGCCCAAGGCCCTCCCCGGGCGAGCCGGGGAGGGCCTTGGGCCGTGTCGAGGTCCGTCTAGCGCAGCCGGGCCATCAGCGCGTGCTCGACGAGCGTGATCAGCGCCGACTTGGCGTCCGCGCGGTGGCGGGCGTCGGTGGTGATGATCGGGGCGTCGGGGCCGATCTGCAGGGCCTCGCGCACCTCTTCGGGCGTGTAGGGCTGGTTGCCGTCGAAGCCGTTGAGGGCGATGACGAAGGGCAGGCCGCTGTTCTCGAAGTAGTCGACCGCCGGGAAGCAGTCGGCGAGCCGGCGGGTGTCGACCAGCACGATCGCGCCGATGGCGCCGCGCACCAGGTCGTCCCACATGAACCAGAAGCGGTCCTGGCCCGGGGTGCCGAACAGGTAGAGGATCAGGTCCTGGTCGAGCGTGATGCGGCCGAAGTCCATGGCCACCGTGGTGGTGGTCTTGTCCCCCGTGTGGGTGAGGTCGTCGATGCCCGCCGAAGCAGACGTCATGACGGCCTCCGTGCGCAGCGGGTTGATCTCCGAGACGGCGCCGACGAACGTGGTCTTGCC